>CAMYIQ010000074.1 GCA_947258465.1 uncultured Erythrobacter sp. | reverse complement strand
TGCCGCACTGGCCGGCCTTTCGGTCAGCTCGGCCGCACTCGCAGGAGGGGACCCTCGGCGTGGTGGACAAGTCTATCGCGCCTGCACCGCCTGCCATGCCCTCGAACCCGGCCTGCATCTGAGCGGCCCAAGCCTCGACGGCTTTATGGGACGCATTGCGGGTACCGGGGAGGGGTTCGAGCGCTATTCGACCGGATTGCGAGACGCTGACTTTTCCTGGAACGCGGCCGCACTCGACGATTGGTTGTCAGACCCGGCAGGGATGATCCCCGACACCTACATGACGTTCCCGGGGATCGACGACCCCCAAGCACGCGCAGATCTCGTTGCCTTCCTCGAAATCGCCGGCCAGCCCGGCGGCGGCAGGAAGGCTATCGACGAAGGTTTCATCCCAGCCGCATGGCTGAGGGCAGGAGCTCCAGAACCGATCGACAACGCACCACCCGTAATGCGTGTCACAGCAATCCGCCATTGCGGCGACAGCTATTTCATCACCACCGACGACGGCCGGGAAGCCCCGTACTGGGAGAAGAACATCAGACTCAAGATCGACAGCGTTGAGACAGGCCCTCCAGCGGGCGTTGCCGTGATCCTCGGAGCCGGCATGGGAGGCGACCGCTTTTCTGTGATCTTCCGGAGCCTTGCCGACCTGGAAAATCTCATCTCGGAGCGCTGTGAGACGCGCTGAACATGAAAGACTACAACATGACAACCACGCGCAAATTTTCCACTCGACTTTCCAGACGTGTCTTCCTTGGCGCCATGGGGGCCAGCGTTGGGTTTAGCGGCCTGCCGTTCAACCTTCGCGCGGCACCCAAATCACCCGGTCGAGCGATCGCTTTCGATAGTGATGCCTTGATCCTGGCGGACAGCACTCTGTCACGAAACGATGGTGACTGGTCGCCGTTGCCCGTTCCAACCCCGGGGGACATCCTCTCACTTGCGACGCACCCGGGTCGGCCCGGCCGGATTTTGGCCGGTCTCACGAGCGGCGGCGTCGCCCTCTCTGAAGACGGAGGGTACGGTTGGGAGGCGAAAAGCAAGGGCTTGCCCGACGCCCCGGCAACAGCAGTGACCGTCGCAGCGGCCGAGCCGGATACATTCTATGCCGCCATTCTCGGCGACGGCCTATGGAAAAGTGACGATGCCGGTCAGTCTTGGGCCCTCGCAATGGACCGGCCATGGCTCGCAAAGGCCGAACGTGACCTGACCGCATTGGCCTCTGTCGATCTGGCAACGGGGATGGGCGGCATATGGATCTATGCCGGGACCGAACTGGGGCTCACCCGTGTACCAGATTGCTTCTGCCGCTGGCAGGACGTGCAGCCAGGTGATGCGATGGACGCGCTTGTCTCGGGGGAACCAACACCAATGGAGGCGCCCCTTCCTGGAGGCGAGACGATCAAGGCGTTGGTGAGCGCACCTTCGCTGCCCACCCGGCTTTTCGCCGCGCTGCCATCAGGAATCTGGGATTCGCAGGATGCAGGTGTCCGATGGTCACAAAAGTTGAACACGCGTGCGCTGGGCGTCGCTGTCCATCCCAACAATGCCGATTTTGTCGTCGCCATCACCGGTGACGGCCTCATTGAGAGCCGCAATGGCGGCATGAACTGGACCGCGCTCGCGCGCGTTTAACGGAGAATGTCATGAACAAGAAGTTATTTAGCGTAGGCGCCATAGCAGTGATTGCGGTCGCAGGGATCTCCTTTTGGTCTCTAGGTTCGTCAAGCGGGCTCCTGCAAGGATCATCCGTTGCAGCGGCTTCGGAAAAAAAGGCGATTACCATCTGGCGCGATCCAGGCTGCGGGTGCTGCGATACCTATGCGGACTATCTGGAGAACAACGGCTACGTGGTGACGCGTGTCGATGACCCTAACTTCGATCGGCGTTCGATCGACGCCGGAGTCCCCGAGAAGGGACTTGGCTGCCACCTTGCCGAGATCGACGGCTATGTCGTGAGCGGCCTCGTGCCGGTTGAGATCATTGAGCGGCTGCTTGAGGAACGTCCCGACGTCACCGGCATCACCTTGCCGGGCATGCCCAACAATGCCCCAGGCATGGCGCAGACAAAAACCGGCACGCTGCGCACTTAGTCCTTTGGATCTAACGGCATAAAGGTCTATTCCGATGAATGACTCTGTAGCCAATTCGCAAACGACCTTGGGTTCCGCCTTCACGGGTGCCATCCAAACACTGTTCACACTGCCTGGCATTGTCACCATGTTGTTGGCTGGCGCGTGCGCAACCGTCGCCTTTGACTTCTTCGGGCAGAGCCTGAGTCCGATCCTGGGTTTCGCCAACCTAGCGCCGGTTCCGCTGGCCAACAATGTGATCCAGACACTGTTTGGCACAACATACAGACCAGGCGCGGAATTTTTGCACTATTTCGCAGGCATGGTCGCCTATCCGCTCGGTTGGATGGTCGTCGCACGGCCGATCGCCCGCACCTTGGCGCCAAGTCTCAGCTGGGTCGTTCCCGCCAGCCTCTACGGCGTTCTGCTTTGGGTCTTTGCGCTCTACGTCATGGCGCATCTCGTTGCGGGTAATCCGGCTTTCCTCAATTTCACCGGGATCACTTGGGTGGCGCTCGTCGGCCATGTCCTCTTCGCACTAGTTGCCGCCTGGGTAGTGGCCTGGCGGGATGACGGGAAGGAGGCAGGCTGATGGGCGACTGCATGAGCCAGATGATGGACGGGCCCATGATGGGCATGATGTTGGGCGGTGGACTGGTCCTCCTGCTGCTGATTGCGGTGCTGGTCCTCGCGGCGGCGGCGCTGATCAAGTATCTGCGGAGGGCTGGATGACTCGGCGGGGCTGGGGCGCAGCTGCTGCTCTTGTGGCCGTGATCGGCGCGGCAGGTTGGATAGCGGCGGCTCAACAAGCGCCGGACGAGGAGAGCCTGACCTTTCTCGGCGAGCCGGTCACCATAGCGCAGCTTGAGTTGGGTCAGGAGGTCTACGCCGCCAGTTGCGCCTCCTGCCACGGGGAGACCCTAAAAGGCCAGCCCGACTGGCGCAGGCGGAACGAGAATGGCCGCATGCCCGCGCCGCCGCACGATGCCAGCGGCCATACCTGGCACCATGCCGACCGCCAGTTGTTCACAATCACCAAGCTCGGTGTGAGCGCCATCGTGCCCGGCTATGAAAGCGACATGCCCGCCTTCGAGGGTATCCTGTCTGATCACGAAATCGCCGCGGTTCTGGCCTTTATCAAGAGCACTTGGCCCGAACGGGAGCGGGGCTTCCAGGCCCGCATAACGGCCAAAGAAGGGGGTGGATCATGAGAAGCGCCGATGAATACCCCATGCCTCCGATGCGCCGCCGCACTATCCTGGCCTTCCTGCCTCTTGCTGTAGCGACCGTGCTCGGCGTGGTGCTGGCCTGGGGGCTCACGCGTGATCCAAGCACCCTGCCGTCTACGCTTATCGGCAAGGCCGTGCCCGAGTTCACGCTGCCACCGGTCAAGGGCCGGACGCTTGGCCTGTCGAGCACCGATCTCATGGGCGAAGTCTCCTTGGTCAATGTTTTCGCCTCCTGGTGCGTTGCTTGCCGCGATGAGCATCCCCTGTTCATGAAGCTCGCGGCGCAAGGAATCGTGCCGCTACACGGTCTCAACTATAAGGATCAGCCGGACGATGCGGCGAAGTGGCTGGACAGCCTTGGCGATCCCTACACACGCACCGGGGCCGACATCAGCGGACGCGTGGCCATCGATTGGGGTGTCTATGGGGTGCCCGAGACATTCGTCATCGGCGCCGACGGGCGTGTTGCCTACAAGCACATAGGCCCTGTGAACGAAGAAGCACTCACCGGCATCATCCTACCGCTCGTGGAGGAACTGCGCCGTCAGGCGAAGGGCGATAGCGCACTAGGAGACGGCCAATGAGCATCCTCCTGCATGGACAGCGCACGATCGTATTTCTGGCGGCAGGAACTCTCGCATTGGCTGGGACCGCGATCGTTGGTGCTATATATTTCAGCGGCGATACGCAAACGCGTGCACCGCAAGGTGACACGCCGGCTGAGACGGCCTCGACCCGATCCTTCGTGATACACGAGGCGCCGCGGTCACTTCCCGAAATCAAGTTTGAGGACGGGAACGGTGAGTCTCTTGCACTGGCCGATTTGCGAGGCAAGACCGTACTCCTCAACATCTGGGCGACCTGGTGTGTGCCCTGCCGCGAGGAAATGCCGACACTCGACGCGCTTGAAGCAAAACTCGGAGGCCCGGCCTTTGAAGTCGTGCCGCTTTCAATCGATCGGGCTGGATCGGAGGTGGTTCGGAAATTCTACGCCGAGACCGATATCGAACATCTTGGCCTCTACATCGACACCTCAATGCGGGTCTCGATTGACCTGCAGGCGCCAGGACTACCGACGACGCTTCTCATCGACAGCAAAGGTCGCGAATTGGGAAGGCTTGTCGGGCCGACTGAGTGGGATGCGCCCGCGATGATCGCATTCCTCAAAACCCATCTGACCTCGAACTGAAAAGGAACCTCCATGGCCACCACACGACGATCACAATCTGAAGACGGGTCGCTCGGTCGCGACCTGCTCTATGCACTTCGCTACTACCTCGGCAGCCGACGCGGTCTGCTCGTGCTCGCCGGACTGGCGATCACAGCGGGCCTGGCGTTGAACTGGAGTTGGTTGGCCGCTGCCGGCATCGCGCCAATCTTGATCAGCGTGTTGCCCTGTCTCGCCATGTGCGCCCTCGGCTTGTGTATGAACCGATCAGGCGGCAAGTCGTGCTCGACTGCCGCGCGAAATGCCGACCCGGTGGAACCCGAGGACGAAAAACCCGCGACCCAAGTCGATTCTCTCGACACAACACCTGATCGGGTGACCTCCGTGAGTGGAGGCGCCGCCATTTCTTCAGTTTCAGACCCAAACCACACCAAAGAAAGGAACCCGACCGATGCGTAAATCGTTCAAAGCTTTTGCTGTTGCAAGTGCCATTCTCACAGGCCTCACCTTTGCTTCCGCACTCCACGCCCATGAATCACAGGAACCCGGCAACTCCATGATGGGCTCCAACAAAATGGGCCAGGACAGCATGATGAATATGATGGGCCAGATGAGCGAAATGATGGAGGGCTGCAATAGGAT
>CAMYIQ010000073.1 GCA_947258465.1 uncultured Erythrobacter sp. | reverse complement strand
CGTCAACCACCCCAGCGAAATGATCGAAATCGGCGCGACCGTGACCGTCCAAATCATCCGCATCAACGAAGAAACCCAGCGCATCAGCCTCGGCATGAAGCAGCTGGAATCGGATCCGTGGGATGGCGTTTCGGCCAAGTACCCGGTCGGCATGAAGCTGACGGGCACCGTGACCAACATCACCGAATACGGCGCCTTCGTCGAAATCGAGCCGGGCATCGAAGGCTTGGTCCACGTTTCGGAAATGAGCTGGACCAAGAAGAACGTCCACCCCGGCAAGATCGTCTCGACCTCGCAGGAAGTGGAAGTCATGGTCCTCGAAGTCGACAGCGAGAAGCGTCGCATCAGCCTCGGCCTCAAGCAGGCCCAGCGCAATCCGTGGGAAGAGTTCGCCGAGAAGCATCCGGTTGGCTCGAAGGTCGAAGGCGAAGTCAAGAACGCCACCGAATTCGGTCTCTTCATCGGCCTCGATGGCGACGTCGACGGCATGGTCCACATGTCCGACATCGCCTGGGGCATCTCGGGTGAGGACGCGCTGGCGCTCCACCGCAAGGGCGAGCAGGTCGAAGCCGTCGTTCTCGACGTCGATACCGACAAGGAGCGTATCAGCCTCGGCATGAAGCAGCTCGAAAAGGGCGCACCGACCGAAGCAGGCGCTTCGGGCACGCTCCGCAAGGGCGAAACCGTCACCGTCACCGTCCTCGAAGTCCGCGATGGCGGCCTCGAAGTGCAGGTTGGCGAAGACGGCGCGACCGGCTTCATCAAGCGTAGCGACCTCGGCCGCGACCGCGACGAACAGCGCCCCGACCGCTTCCAGGTCGGCGGCAAGGTCGACGCGATGGTCACCGGCTTCGATCGCTCGAAGAAGCCGAACTTCTCGATCAAGGCGCGTCAGATCGCCGAAGAGAAGGAAGCGGTTGCTCAGTTCGGTTCGTCGGATTCGGGTGCCTCGCTCGGCGACATCCTCGGCGAAGCGCTGAAGAAGAAGGAAGACTGACGATGCAGCTTGGTGCCCGCCACGCGGGTGCCTAGCGAAACGTCATCCTCGCGAAAGCGGGGATCTCGGGCGACATAGTCCGAGAGTGTCGACAGCGATCCCAGCCTACGCTGGGATGACGAGACAGAGGAAGGCCCGCTTGCCACTCCGGCAGGCGGGCCTTTCCCTTTGGCGCGGCAGCGCTTACCTTGCCCGCCATGCTCGAAGTTCACCAATTCCCCTGCCTGTCCGACAATTACGGATTTCTCCTCCACGATCCCGATAGCGGCGAGACTGCGGCGATCGATACGCCCGACGGCTCGGAATACCTCAGGCAGGCGGAGGCCAAGGGCTGGGAAATCACGCAGATCTGGAACACGCATTGGCATCCAGATCACGCGGGCGGAAACAAGACCATCGTCGAGGCGACCGGCGCGACGGTGGTCGCCCCCAGGGAAGTCGAAAAGCTCGGTCCGATCGACCGCGTGGTCGGGAATGGCGACAGCGTCTCGCTTGGCGAGTGGTCTGCCCGCGTGATCGACGTCTCCGGCCACACCAATGGCCATATCGCGTATCATATCGCCGAGGCCGATATGGCTTTCGTCGGCGACAGCGTCTTCGCGCTCGGCTGCGGCCGGATGTTCGAAGGCGTGCCGGAACAGTTCTGGAACAGCATTGATCGCATTCGGAATCTGCCCGATAACACGCTGCTCTATTGCGCACATGAATATACGCAGGCGAACGCCAAGTTCGCGCTTCATGCCGACCCTGACAATGCCGAATTGCGGCTCTACGCCGCGCGGATCGACGACAAGCGTGCAAGAGGCGAACCGACCGTCCCGACGGTGCTCTCACGCGAACTGGCGACTAATCCCTTCCTGCGCGCCGACGAAGCCGATCTGCGCGATCGGTGGGGTGGCGCCAGTCCGGCGGAAACTTTCGCCGCCCTGCGCACTGCCAAGGATCATTTCTGACCCCGATGAAGGCGGTCCTGGTCAGGCAGTTATCGCTCGACCTTTCCGGCGTCGAGCTGGCCGAGATCGAGCGGCCCGAAGGCGAGGTGCTGGTGCGTGTGCGATCGGCTTCGCTCAACTATCCCGACTTGCTGATGACGCAGGGCAAATACCAGTTCAAACCCGAGCTTCCCTTCGTCTCCGGCCTCGAAATGGCAGGCGAAGTGG
This sequence comes from uncultured Erythrobacter sp., assembly GCA_947258465.1. GTDB lineage: Bacteria > Pseudomonadota > Alphaproteobacteria > Sphingomonadales > Sphingomonadaceae > Qipengyuania. Next base: position 12,010 of record CAMYIQ010000073.1, on the reverse strand, counting down.
TCGAGGCGCCTGCGGATAGCGGCTTCATGCCGGGCGACAGAGTACGTGGCGGGGCGAAGACGGGTGCCTTTGCCGAATATGTCGCGCTGTCCGCGTCCGCCTTGCGCAAGATCCCTCATGGTCTCGATTTCAGCACCGCAGCGGCGATGGGGGCGGCCTATCACACCGCCTATGTCGCGCTGGTCGAGATCGGCGGGCTTACGGCAGGGCAGACCGTGCTAGTCCATGGCGCAAGCGGCGGCGTGGGCTTGGCTGCCTGCGACCTCGCCCGCGCGCTCGGCGCCAAGGTCATCGCGGCGACGCATCGCGAGGATAAGATCGAACCTATACGCAGAATCGCGCAGCCCGATGCGGTGATCCTCAACACCGGCCGGTTTCGCGACGACATCGCGACCCTTACCGACGGGAAGCTGTGCGACCTCGTCTACGATCCCATCGGCGGCGACGTATTCGACGAAAGCACGCGCTGCGTGGCCTTTGGCGGCAAGCTGCTGGTGATCGGCTTCGTATCGGGCCGCATTCCAGAGATCGCGGTCAACATCCCGCTGATCAAGGGCTTCTCGGTGGTCGGCGTGCGCGCGGGCGAATATGCGCGGCGCTTCCCCGATCGCGGCGCACGCATCGCCGAAGCGGTCGACCGATTGGCAGCCGAGGGGCGGATCAGCCCGTATATCGATCGCACCCTTCCCCTCACCGCCTGGCAGGCGGCCTTCGAGGCCATGCAGCGCGGCGAGATCATCGGGAAACTCGTACTCGAGCCCTAGCACGAGCTCCCGTGCACGGGAGCCTCGGGAAGTTTGGTACTCGGTGAGCCTGAGGTCCCGGCCTTCGCCGGGACTCGCGACACACAAAAAGGGCGGCCCCGCAGGACCGCCCCTTCGAAAGCTCTGGGATTGCCGCGGATCAGATCCCGGCGATCACCTTGTCGGCCAGCGCCTTGTCGGCATCTGCGTCGTGCTTGGCAGCGATCAGCTTGCGGCTGGCGTCGGTCGCCGCGTTGACGGCGCGGTTGCGCACGTCCTCGATCGCTTCGCGCTCGGCAGCGGCGATCTTGTCCTCGGCCATGCGCTTGCGGCGCTCGACCATCGCCTTGCTGTCGGCCTCCGCCTTTTCCAGCAGGGCGTCGGCTTCATGCTGCGCATTGGCAAGCATGGCTTCCGCGTCCTTCTCGGCACCGGCGATCTTGTCGGCATATTCCTGCCGCAGCGCTTCGGCCTCGGCGCGCAATTGCTTGGCTTCGTCGAGCTGTTCCTTGATCGCGGCGATCTTGCCATCGAGCCCACCGCCAATCGTCTTGTGAACCTTGCCGCCGAAGAAAGCGATCAACAGCAGGACCAGCATCGAAATCGAGACGATCTGGAAGGGTGCCAGACCCCACAGTTCGGGTTCGACATGCTTGCCCGCACCGGCGTCGATCTCGACAGCGACCTGCGCGGCTTCGGTGGCGATCACTTCGGGAAGCTGGGATGTGGGATTAGCCATTGGCCATCGCCTCCTTCACAGCCTTCGATGCGGTCGGCTTGGTCACCTTCACGCCCGCAAGCGTTTTGACGATGTCCTGTGCCGCTTCCACCGCGACCGCTTCCACTTCGGTCAGCGCGGCAGCGCGCGCCTCGGCAATGCGGGTTTCGGCCTCGGACAGTTTCTTGTCGAGCCGCGTCTGCGCCGCTTTCAATTTGGTTTCAGACTTGGCCGCGGCCTCGTCCTTGGCCTTGGCGACGATCGCCTGCGCGGCGGCGCGGTTTTCGTTCTCGCGCACCCGCCAGGCGTCTTCCTGCTCGTCGGCGGCGTCGCGCGCAGCCTTGGCAGCGGCGAGGTCGGCGGCGATCTGGCCGTCACGCTGGGCGACGGTTTCCATCACCTTGGGCACCATGCCCTTGCCGATGACGAAGAAAGTGATGCCGAAAAAGACCAGCAGCCAGAAAACCTGACTGGACCATGTTTCGGCAAGCTGTGCTATCTGTGGCATTGCAGCTCTCGAAAGGCGGGTACGAAAATTCATGGGCCGGCCGGGACGATCCCGACCGGCGCAAAATCGGTAGTCGTGCTTAGGCGACGAAGATCAGGATCATCGCAACGACGAACGCCAGCAGACCGAGAAGCTCGGCAGCGGCGAAGCCGATGAACAGGCGGCCCTGCTGGCCGTCTGCCGCACCCGGGTTGCGCAGGGCGCTTTCGAGGAACGAACCGAAGACGTTACCCACGCCGATCGCGGCCATACCGGCACCGATTGCAGCAAGACCAGCGCCGATGAGCTTTGCGGCTTCCATTTCCATGACAAACTCCTTTGGAAAAACGTGTAAATTGAGGACTTAGTGAAGGTTCTCGGCGTCGTTGATATACAACGACGTCAGAAGAGCGAAGACGTAGGCTTGAATGCCCGCCACCAGCAGCTCGAGAGCGCAGATACCGATCATCAGGATAAAGCTCGGCAGGCCGACCATAAGGCCGAAAGTGGCGCCGGCATTGGTGCCGTCGATCACGAAGCTCGACAGCACTTCGAGCAAGACGTGACCGGCCATCATGGCGACGAACAGACGCAGGCCGAGGCTGAACGGACGCACCATGAAAGAGATGAACTCGATCGGCGCGATCACCGGAACCATCGGCAGCGGCGTGCCATGCGGCACGAACAGACTGAAGAAGTGGAGGCCGTGTTTCCAGAAGCCGACCAGCAGCACGATCGAAAAGCTGATGATCGCAAGCACGCCGGTAACGGTGAAATGGCTGGTGAAGGTAAACGGGTGCAGCCCAAAAATGCCCAGCGGCAGAAGGCCCAAAAGGTTGGCGAACAGGATGAACATGAACAGGCTGAAGACATAGGGCACGTATTTGCGCCCTGCCTTGCCGATATTGGCTTCCAGCATGTTGTCGATGAAGCCGGTGAAGGACTCCACCATCATCTGCCAGCGCCCCGGCACCAGCTCGCGCTTCATGCCGCCCAGCACGAAGAGGAATAGGACCACCGTGGTGATCAGCATCCACAATGCGCTGTTGGTGAAGGCGATATTGTACCCAGCCAGTTCCCAACCGCTCGAACCGGCGAGCGGTTCGATGGTGAACTGGTACATCGGATCGACTTTGGCCTGCTCGGCTGCCACGTCTGTCTCGTCCCTAGATCCTGTAACTAACGCCCCGAAAACCCCTTCTCGGGATCATTCGTCGGGGCGCTGGTTTGCCGCACGGATAATGTTCCTGAAGGCGACCACTATTCCGAGGAACAGGCCGACCAACAGACCCCAGGGATTGGTATCGGTAAAATGCCCGATGGCATAGCCGATCACCGCACCGCCAAGAAGCCCGCCAAGGAGGTCCGCCAGCACCCGGTTGCCGCTGCGATAATTCGCATCGGCTCCGGAAGCCTTGGGACGGTTACGCTCATCTTCACGCTGACGGGCGGCCGCAAGCCGCTTCTCCAGCGCGTCGATCCGCGCATCCTCCTCGATTGGTTCCCGTGCGGGTTCGTCGTCGCTCATGCCTTGCTCCTTTTCAGGGGGTTGCGCGGCACGGGCACGGACTTGCCCGCCGAGGGCGCCGCCCCCTTAGAAGGGGGGTGGTGGGGAGTCAACAAGAGGAAGGTTCCGAAACAGCCTCTATGACGCAAAAAAGCCTCCCGGCCCCATGGAAGGGCCGAGAGGCTTCGGACTTTCGGTGCGCCCCGGGGCTTATGGACAGCGCGGATCGCGCATCGGCGCGCCTGCACCGCGCGTCTGCCAGCTTCCGTCGGGCGCCTGATACTTTTCGCCCGGCTTGGTCGCGAGGATCGCCTGGCAACCCGCGGTCAGCGCATATTCCTCGAGCGTGGCGTTGTTGGCCTTTGCGCGTTCGGAATACACCGCGCGGCGCTTGATATTGATATCGTTCACGATCCGCTTGAGCTCCGGAGTTTCGGAACCGACGACACCGAGATAGCCATCCATCTTCTCGCCCACCTGGCCCGCGGCACGTGCCGCAGCATAGGCCGGGTCGCGCTGCGCAAATGCAGGTGCGGCAAATCCGCCGAGCGCCGTGGCGACAGCCGCAGCCGCCAGCATCGATTTCGTAAGTCTGTTCATTGTATCACCCATCAGAAAATATCCGCGTTATCCTCGATCGTATTGCCCGCATCCTCGGCAAGCCGGTAGATCACTTCCTGGCGGATGTTCACGTTCAACTCGATCACGATCGGCTCTTCCGGCGCATTGACAGTGATGCATCCGCCGAGCGCGGTCGCGGCAAGCGTGGCGCCAGCCATCCTTCCGGTCAATTTGGCATGATTCATAGCCCTCACTCGCTTTCCTGCTCCTGAATGGTGGGTTCATCGGGGACGATATCCCCCGGGTCGACATCGGGTTCGGCCTCTTCGCCGGTGATTGAGCGGCGCAAGAATCGCGTGCCATCATCCGACAAAAGCCCCAGTTCGCGCGGATCGCGCACCGAGGCGGGATCGTAGAGCGACTTGAGACTGGTCAGCAATTGATAGAACTGCGCCTTGATATTGATACGAAACTGCAAGGGCAGCGCGGCCAATCGCTTCGTAACGAAGTTGGACCTGGCGCCATCCCCTTGTTTGATACCGTCGAAACGCACGCGCGTCACGATTTCGCCGGTCAGCGGGCCTTCCATGATGACGCGCATCTGCGAATAATCGAGGCTCTTGAGAGCATCGAAAGCGAAATTGGCGATCGGCGAGAGGTCCTCATAACTCAGTTCGCCGACATAGGATATATTGCCGCCCGGCGGCCGAGAGATCAGAACCCCGGTGTCGATCCGGCCATTGCCGTTGGCATCGAACACGATCGGTACCGTCCCATCGAACAGCCCGGTGGCGGACAGATTTTCAAATTCCATCTCGGCTACGAAAGTGGCCGCATCCAGTCCGACGATCTCGAAAATGTAACGCCGCTCTTCGCTGATGCCGAGATTGAGGTCGACCTCGCGCAGGATCAACTGCCCACCCATGAAGGGCCAGCTCCCACCCGAAACCGCCAGCAATTCGCCATTGCGCAATTCGAACTCGACCTCGCCGTCGAAGACTTCGATCCCGGGATTGACCGAAGCGACGCGAATTGTCTGACCAGGTGCGGTCGTGAGGTTCAGCAAATCGCTGAATTCGACCGTGCCACTCGCCCCGCGAACCGGGCCGAACGCGGCCGCGAAGTCCAGATCTTCGCTGGAAAAGGCACCCGAACTCGTGATCGTGCCATTCGGCGCCCAGTCGATACGGCCCTGCCCGGTGACGACACCTCGCGCATTGGCGATGACGCCGAATGTCAGTTGCGACAATTGACCAGGCTGAAGGTCCTCGTCGAACTTCAGGCCTGGCACATCGATGTCGGCATGGCCGGCGCCGCTTTCGAGATGGTGGCGAATGTCCACGACCGTAACGAGCCGGTCGCTCGCCGGATTACGCATCCGGGCGCGCGCATCGATGACATTGTCGACCAGCGTAAGGCGCGCTTCGCGTGCGACCAGGGGTTCGAACCGCGGCGAATTCTCGCGATCGACCAGCGTGAACTCTGCCCCATCGATCGACAGTTCCCCATCGGCGAAGCGCCATTGTCCGCTGGTCTGTTCGAGATCCATCGGGACCGCAGCCAGCGAGATATCGGCATCGGTGAAGGTCCCCGAGATGTCCTTGCCGAGACGTCCTTCGAGGCCGGACACGCGGAACCGGCTGGCTGCCTCCGGCGGCCCCAGCGCAACATCTATCGAGCGCGCGGTCACGACGCCGGGATAAGCGAAGCCGACCGGGCCGGAAGCGAGCCGGATTGGCGTGTCTCCCAGATGGCCTTCAAGATCGAGCGATGGCGCTCCTGCCGCGATCCGCATTCCGCCCGAATCGTTCTGCAAGATCGGGCGCCCACGGGGCGGGCATAGTGTGAAGCCGCGCTTTTCGAAGGCCAGATTGGCCAGTTCCAGCCGGTCGAAGCGCAGGTCCACGCATTTGCGCCACATCGACAAGCGCCCGTTATCGTACCGTCCTTCGACTGGAAGCAGCAGGTTGGTGGCCGAACCGCCGGGGAGCATGCCGCTTGCCAGCATTCGGCCGGAAAACCCCAGCGCGCCGCCCGCGCCCTGTGCGATCACGACCTGCGGCACGCTGAGCGCCGCATCTCCGGCCTCGTACCGATCCATTGCCAGGCGAAAGATCGAGCCTCCCGATTCGCTGCGCTCCATCCGTCCGGAAACGCGCGGCATATTCGCGCCCCCGGTGGCGATGTTGCCCGCGATACGGGGCATCTCATCGCCTTGGGCGGCAATCTCGACCCGGGATAAGGAAACGAGCCGAGCACCGCTTCCCCCGCGCAGTTCGGCCCTTGGCGTCAAAAGCGAATAGCCGTTCGGATCGAGGCGCAGCCTTACTTCAGCATTCAGCGCACTACCGCGGGTTTCCGCCTGCAGCGCTCTCGCCAGTTTGCGGGTGAGCGGAGCGATAAACGTCCCCTCGCCCGTATTTGCCAGGGCTTCCACCGTGGCGATCAATTCGCGGCCCAGCCGCAGGCCATTGCCTTCCAACTCGCCATCGAGCTGGAGGCGCTCGAAACCGTCGCTCGCGCGAAGTTGCCCTTCGGCAGTCAGGACGGCGGCCAATGCTTGCGGCGTATCGACGCCGCGCGCCGCGAGCGAAAAGCGCGCCGTGGTCAATCGGTCGCGCATCTGTGCGCGCACAGTACCGAGCATCGCCGATGCCGAATTTTCCGCCATCCGCGTCTCGCCACCTTCGAGCCGCGCCTCGATCGAAGGATTGGACAACCGCGTATCTGCCGCGACGGTGAGGTCCATCGCGTAATTCGCCAGCTCGAGAGACCGTTCCGCGCAGATGAGCGATGCGAGCCGGAGCGGGCCTGAGAATTGCGGCTCTCCCGAAACGGTGGTGAGCTTGCCATAGGCACTCATGCGCCCGGTTTCGCATCCGTCAAAGGCCAATTCGGGAGCGATGCCGGCCAGCGCCCCTTCCCAGCCATGACTGACCAGGCCCGATCCGGCGAGGCTGAGCCCGATCGGACCGTAATCGGTTTCGAGCAGCCCGCGCCCGTCGCGGATGGTCAGATTCACGTTCGGCAGACCGGCCGGTTCCTCGCTGGGTCCGAAAAGCAGGCTGTCGAGGGCTCCGAAACTGAGTTCCCCATCATGCACAGCACCGTAAATTCGCGGCTCCACCAACGTGACACCGCCGATTTCGGGAGTACCGAACCGGTGGCGCAGGCTGACGATGACACGTTTCGCCGTGAAATCGGGCCCATCGGGATCGCCGAGGACGACGTCAGAGAATATCTGTGTTTGCCCGCCGACGCGATCGATCGTGTAGGTGGCCGGAATGCCATTCGCGTCGAGCTGATCGCGAATGATATCGTCGACAATGCTCTCGCGCGAAAACCAGGCCGCTATGCCAGCGGCCATGAGCAAGGCGAGCAGAATGCTGGGTATGGCCCAGCGCTTCTGCTGCCAGCGTGCGCGGCGGACGAGGTCATCTTCTACCGCCACTGGATTGTCGTTTGCGTCCCGCTCCATCGAACCCACACTTGCGCCTTGTGCACTCCAAAGGCAATGCAAGTGGCGGAAACGCCGTGCATGGGGGAATGGTTGCCGGGGAATCGAAAAAATTCGGCAAAGCATGCTGGCAAGGGCCATCGCGAGCGGCTGCGCCAGCGATTGCTGTCGGGCGGGGCCGAAGCGCTCGCCGATTACGAATTGCTCGAATTCCTGCTGTTTGCCGCCATTCGCCAAGGCGACACGAAACCGCTTGCCAAATCGTTGATCGCGCATTTCGGCTCGCTATCGGCCGTTTTGGCGGCCAATCCCCGAGCGCTCCAGCAAGTGAAAGGCCTGGGCGAAGCGAGCGCCGCCGCGCTACATGCGGTCAACCTCGCGGCAAAACGCATGGCCCGCGGCGCGGTACAGGACAAGCCGGTGCTCGGCAGTTGGCAGGCCCTGCTCGATTATCTCGCGATCGACATGGCGCACCTCAATCATGAACGGGTCCGCGTCCTCTATCTCAATGCACAGAATCGCCTGATCCTCGATCACCTGCTGGGTGAAGGGTCGATCGATGAAGCCGCAATCCACCCGCGCGAAATCATTCGCAAGGCATTCGACATCGGCGCGACCGCGCTGATACTCGTCCACAATCACCCCAGCGGCAGCCCCGAACCCAGCCGGGCGGACATCGCCATCACGTCGCGCATCGCAGAGGCGGGACGCCTGCTAGGCGTGACCGTGCACGATCACATCATCATCGGGCGTCAAGGCAACGTATCCTTGCGCGCAAAAGGGCTGATCTAAAACCCGGCGGGACCTAGAATTTCAGGCCCCACGCCGCGTAGGTTTCAGCCAGGGACGGCCTGATGGACAGTGCCAGGTCGATATCCTCCTGGCCAGCATCATCACCCTGCATCACTCTGACCACACCACGCAAGAGACGCGACTCGGCTAAACCGGGGCTGGCCACCAGGGCCGAGTTCAGATCGGCCAGTGCCGCATCAAGATCACCAAGACGCAGATGGGCGAAAGCACGGCTGTCGAGCACGCCGGGAGCGTACTCGCTTTTCTCGACCGCCCCTACACAGGTCTTCATTCTGTCCGGGTTCACGATATCGAATGTGGCCGCGTGCCAGCAGATCGCATTCAGCAGCGGACCATCGCCCGGACGGCGAACCAACAGGTCTTCGAGCAGACGAAGCCCTTCTTCGGCTTCGCCCGACCATCCAAGCGCAGTCGCCATAGTGGTTTCCGCAGAGACCGGGTCGTCGGTTAGCGCACGATACTCCTCGGCCAACTGCAAGCCCTCGTCCGCCCGCCCCAACAGCGCGAGCAGCTCGATTTGGCTGCCATAGGTCTCGCCCTTCCCGCTGAGCTCCTCGTACATTTGCAAATCGGCAAGCGCGGCTTCGAGATCGCCCATTTGGCGGTCCAGGAAGGAGCGGTCACCGTAAAGAGCGCTGGTCGCCTCGATTTCGAGTGCCGCATTGATGTCTTCGAGCGCTCCGGCGAAATCGTAGACGCCTGAACGGAAGTTCGCGCGATTGACCAACTGTCGAGACTCGTCCGGTTCGGCCTCGGCAATTAGCCACGCATAGGCCGCTTCCAGCGCCTTCAGTCGTTTGCGCTGCGGCCCGGTATACTCCCACGCCTGCTGCACGTCGCCGGTGGATTTCAGCACCGGCAGCGCCCGATCGAACCTGACCGCTTGGCGGCGCGCCGCAGAAATTTCGGTCGCCGGTAGTTCGTCGGCAACGCTGCGCATGGTTTGCACGAGCGTGAAATGCGCATCATCGAGCTGCGCATCCGACGCCAGTTCCACCCCGCCAATGGTCTGCGACACCTTGCTAGCCCCGTCGATAAGAAATTTCTCGTCGCCTTCGGGAAGCAGTATTTCGAATTCGCTGCGATAAAAGAGCGGTCCGTTGAGCCGCAAAGGTATGGCCTTCCAAGCCGCGCGTGCACGATCGGCATCGAAGTTCACCATGCGGGCCGCCTCCGAGGGTATGCCGAGTTCGTAAATCGACCGGTCCCTGCTCCACGAAGTCGTGCGGATACCCTTGGCGCTGATCGTTGCGACAGCCGTCTCCGCGTCGTATCGGACCGATGGCTGGTACAGCGCCATGTCGCCGACGACCGGACTGAGCCCCGATGACACAGCATCCTCGATCACGGTTTCATCGTTCTGTTCGGCGATCACCCGCCACGGGGCGCCCGCCATGCCGCGGAACTCGATCTCGACATCGACCAATGCCGGCAAGATAACGCCGGCACGCTGATCCAGGCTGATCCGCACGATGCGATCGGGAGTCGATTGCGGGCGCGATCCAAGCGCCATCAGCGAGGCGCCTTCGTTCCGCAGGGGCAGCGCGTAGTGAAATCGCGGGATCGTATCGATCGTATCGATCCGCGTACCCGATCCCGTACCATCCAGCCAATAGTTCTGACCGGCGATTTCCGCACGCACGATCATATGGTCGAAGTTGCCCGGAATTGGGGCAAGGTCCGGCAAGATATCGCCCCCTTTCGACCGCACCAGGACGACCTCGGAAGACACTTCGAGTTCGCGCAACATGGCCAGCAACAGGACCGATTTGGCCTTGCAGTCGCCATACCGCTTTTCCCACGTTTCCTGGGGCATTTGCGGAAGGTAGTTTCCACCGTCGAGGCCATTGGAAAGATAGCTGATTTCGTCCTGCACCACGCGCAGAGCCATTGCCGCGCGCTCGAGCGGGTCGTCGCTCGCCCCGGCTATGCGCGCGATTTCCTTGGCCAGCGCCCCGCTTCCCACCGTTCCGGCAACGTCGTAATGAGAAGCCATCTCGCGCGACACATCCTGCCAATCGGCATAGGTGCCCAACTGCATGAGATTACCGGCAAAATAGCGGTGCGGCGCGTCCGAAGGCACATCGGCGGGCTTGTCCACCGGCAGATCGGCTTCCCAGACGTAGAACCCGTCTATGAGCTCGGGTTCAGGCACCTCCGCATCTCCGAGCCGCACTCGGCTCACTGGGAGGTTCTGCGGCCAGGAAACACGAACCCGGCCATCCGCCAACGGAAACGGCTTGGCGATCAGGGCCGCAAACCATTGGACATGATCGCCCATCGCCTGATCCTGCACCGTCGTCGAATAGGCGAGCCGCAACACATCGCCGATTCGCGCACCGGCGACCGGCATGGTCGCAGTCAGCATCCCGTCGAGCATCCGCGATTCGAGCTTTGCTTCGCGCCGCAAGACCTCGAACCGTTGATCTCCAGCCAGTAAGTCGATGCGCTGCCCGTCGCGCATCAGTTCGGCGCGGTGCACACGCAGATCTCCCTTGTCGGGCATCCAGGATGCGGCGAGCGTGCCAAGTTGAGTGAGCGCCTCGGGTGAATCGAGGGCGATCCCGGTTTCCCGATAGGTCCATAGCTGACCGTTTTCGATCCTCGACTGCTCATCGATCAAGATGATCGGGGAACCGGAAGCGCGCGACGTGTCGTCCATCGTCGCGCTTTCCACCCAGGCAGGGGCGGATTCGTAGATAACAGTCTCCCCCGCAAATGCGGAAGACGCAGAAAGGGCAATAAACGAAACAGCAGCTATTTTACGATGCATGCACACGATCCAGTTCGAACAGTTGATTGCCACCTTATTTCGAACCGTTTAGTTTGCCAACGACTTGTCGGCAGAGAATAGCGTGTCGACCGGTGGCAAATGCAGAAGGATCGCGGGTCTCCTGCCGTCCGTGCCTTGCTTTTCGCACCGCACATCCTTAGCGGGCTGGCTCGTTCCCCCCTTTGTCGGAGCTCCCCATGGTACCCCGTTATGCCCGCCCCGAAATGTCCGCCCTATGGGAGCCGGAAGCGAAGTATCGCATCTGGTTCGAGATCGAGGCCCACGCGACGGAAAAGCTCGGCGAACTGGGCGTCGTGCCGGACAGCGCAGCACAGGCCCTGTGGGACTGGTGGGCGACCGACCCCGCCATCGACGTCGAAGCGATCGATGCGATCGAAGCGGTGACGAAGCATGATGTGATCGCTTTCCTCACCTGGGTCGCGGATAATGTCGGCGACGAGGCGCGATTCATGCATCAGGGAATGACCTCCAGCGATGTGCTCGATACGACGCTGGCGGTCCAGCTCGCGCGTTCGGCGGACATTCTGCTGGCAGACCTCGATGCGCTGCTCGCCGCGATCCGGCGCCGCGCGGAAGAACACAAATACACCCCTACCATCGGCCGCAGCCACGGCATCCATGCCGAACCGGTGACCTTCGGCCTCAAGCTGGCACAGGCCTATGCCGAATTCGACCGGTGCAAAAAGCGCCTGATCGCCGCGCGCGAGGAAATCGCCACTTGCGCGATTTCCGGCGCCGTCGGCACATTCGCCAATATCGACCCAGCGGTCGAACAGCACGTCGCGGATAAGCTGGGCCTAACGGTCGAACCGGTTTCGACGCAGGTCATCCCGCGCGACCGCCATGCCATGTTCTTCTCGTACCTGGAGGTGTTCGCGGGTTAGATCGTACGCCTCGATGTAGATGTGCGCCACTTGGTGCTCTCTGATG
>CAMYIQ010000072.1 GCA_947258465.1 uncultured Erythrobacter sp. | reverse complement strand
GCCGAAATCGCATCGAGGCTGGCGACATTGCTCAACAATATGCCGCTCGCCGCCAGACTTCCGACCACGACGTTGATGATCCAGTCGAAATTGTTCAATTCGCTGGTCGTGCGTTTGCCCACCACCCGAACCATGACCACGATAAGAATGTAGAAGAGAAGCGCGTTCGCGGCGACTTCGGCAATGCGCGGCCAGCTCGACCAGATGTTGACGGGTTCAGGCACCGGGGCTCACCTCGTAGTCGATCGGCTTGAACGATCCGCCATTAGAATCATACGCCGAACACGCGGTCAGGCCGACGATCAGGTCCATTTCGGCGCGCAATTCGATCTTGTCACGCGGTTTCGAAATCGGCGGCTTTACCGTCAACAGGCCGCTTTCGCCGTCCACCGGCACATTCATGAAGATATTGAAGGCGGTCGGTATATCGTCCGGTCCGATCCCATAGGGTTCAAGGGCTTCGGCCAGATTGCCGAAACAGCCCCTGTGAACCGGTTTGTCCGGATAGAAATGCCGGAAAGTTTGTTCCGAACACGGTGTCAGCAGAAAATCATGCCGCTGAACGGTATCGTTGACGATGGTCAGCATGGGGTTGGACCTGTTGGACCATAAGCGGTTTCCCCAGCCGAGGCGTATCGTCTCTTCATAGTCGAAGGTCCGACCGTTCGAAATCACTTCGCGAACATCGTCGGCGTTATACGCGACGAGATCGGAAACTTGCTCTCCGTGCGGATCGCACACGGTGAGTTTCGATCCCATCGGCAGTGCGAATGCGACGCCGCTGCGTGGTTCGATCCGGTTCATTGCTTCTCCAATCGGGGGTCGCGAAACGGGCAGGCCCAATCTTCCTCTACGGCCCGTCCACTATATTGGCGCGCCTCGCTACTTTCACCATGGCGAGCGAGCATGGGGTTGATGTCCCCTGCAAGGTTGCGATCGCGCTCGAGAATGGCTTCGCGCATGCGCTCATATCGCCCATCGCTGCGAAGGTGTTCGAACTGGTTGTGCAGATTGAACACCATCGTCGGATGCGCAAATCGCCGTGCCGGGCGCGAGGCTTGGGGGTGAAGGCCGACCACGAAATATGCTTCGCCCCCGAAACTGAGCGAGAAATGAGGGTCGGAAGGGTCGGGGCTGACTCGCGGATCGTAAGGCTGACCGAGCCAATTATCCTTGTCCGCAAAGGACTGCAATCGCTCCCAAAGCAGCCGCTCGAACTCGACTTCATCGATGTCGCTCGGCTGCGCGAAGACGATAGCTACGCTTCTCAAACCCTCCGGGTCGTTACGGTAGGTCTGCGCCCATTGCAGCAATTTGCCGTGAATGCGCAGATCGTCCCAACTGCTCCGCATGTCGAATGCGACGATCACTTCGAGGAGCCCTCGGGCCAGCGCCGATTTCGCTCCGACGCAAGGGAACTCGGTCGCAGCCACATGGTCGCGAAACTCGTCCGCGATCCGTTCCGCCAAATCGCCTTCGACCGCCAAGACCCCCGGGTTCATTGCGAAACCGCCTCTTCCGGAGCGGGTTGCAGCGCGGCATCTTTCGAGCGCCCCATGGTCCAGTTCCCTTGCATACGAACCTTGGGATTCGGAGCGCACCATATCTCGCCGGATCGATCCAGCGCCGTTACCCAAATCAGGTTATGTTCCACACCGTAGTCAATAACCGCGAAGGCCAGGCCTTGACCCTTGTCCAGGACAAGCACCGGTAACGGGGGATCCAATTGTGTGAACATCTTGCCTTCTTCGTCGCGCCTCAGGGAACGGCGCGGAATCGAAAGGCACCCCCTCGACCACACGCCAGCGACGGCGTTCCATTGGACAATGGCGCATCGCCACCGTCACAACGAGGAAGGTCGGCAAAAGGGGCCAGAACTGATATCGGTTAGTCCGAATAGCGATCGGAAGCGACCCGATGGCCATTCGCATTCGAGGTGTGGGAAGCCGCCATTCCGCCCCCGGGCCAATTACGCACAAGATCGAAGGCATGACCCCCGCGCGCATTGGCTTTGGCTTGGCTTCCCGCACCCAAAGACAGGGCTTTTTCGGGCTGCCGTTACCGGCGTGCCGAACGATATGTATCGCGCTCCCTCACTTCCACAAGCAGAGTGAGAGCCTCATGATCGATCTCTTTGACGAATTGGCTCGTAAGGTCTTTGGCACACTTCCTGATAGCGGGCTTGCCGGCAAACACGGAGCCGTCTTTACACCGTTTGATGGCGAATTTCGTCATCCGGTCGAGCAAGGCTTCGCGGTTTTCGGACGTCGACAATTCACTCTTTGTCAGCGCGAATTCGACGACCTCCCCGGCATGGGCGACTTGCGGCACCGAAGACAGTACCGACAAGAGAACGAGGTGTTTCTTGGAAAATCGCATGCTAACCTCCGCTGTTGCTGCAATGCAGTATGAACGGTGCGCCCGGGCATGCCATCGCAAAGACATCAAGATGCCATTGCAATCGTCGCAACGGGGTAAGCCTCTGATATCGGACATTTTGTGGGCGTAGCATAAGCTGCCTGATGCGAAATCGCCATTTGTGCGGTGCAGCAATTCCGTGCATAGTCGCGCGAGATTTCGAGGAATTTACAATCCGCAGACTACCTCCAACCGGTTCTTTGGAAGCCTTTCTTGCAGCGGCGCGTTTCGGTTCGCTGCGAAAGGCTTCGGACGAGCTGAATTTATCCGTTTCGGCCCTAAGCCGGCGCGTTCAAAAGCTGGAACGGCACGTTGGTACCGTGCTCTTCACGCGCACGGGGAATGAGTATCGGCTCAACCAGGAGGGTAAGCGCCTGGTTACCGAGATCGAACAGCCTTTCGATCAAATGATGTCGGTATTCGAGCGGCGCGAGGAGCCGCGAAAAATGGAGCTGGTCGTCGGCGTTCCGACATCCTTCGCCACGGCATGGCTGATACCGCGTCTCGACTTTTTCCGGAAAGCCAACACCGACATAGAACTCCGGCTGGATACGTCCGGTTCTCCGGTCGAAAAGCTCGGAGACAGCCTCGATATGATCATTTTCTTTGCCGAGGAAGGCGCGGAGAAAGTATCGTTCCAGCCCTTGCGGCCACAGGGCGCGTTCATCGTTGCTCAGGAAGGTACGGTCAATCCTCTCGACGGGCTGAGACAGACGCTCAAGAAGACACCGCTGCTGGTGCATCGCCAACTGCCGCGCATACTGGATGGCTGGATGGCTGCCGTCGGGTTGCCTGCGGATTTCGACCTCACCATCGACCGGTTCGATGACGGGCCACTGCTTGTCGCAGCCGCCCAAAGCGGCCTGGGACTGGCGCTCGTGCTCGAGGATATGATCAACTTCTATGGAGACGCGTCGGGCCTGGTCAGGCCGTTCGGCGAGTACGTCCGCACGCCCTTCAGCTATGCGATCGCGGCAAAGCCTGTGTCGGGCAATTCGCGCGCAGTCGAACGCTTCGGCGCATGGATCGCCGAAGAAACGCGCAAGGACGGTGGGATGGCCCTACCCGAAAAATTGCTGGAGACGCCGTGACGCCTCCAGCGTAAAGGTTTGGGAGAGGTGTCAGAAGGGCTTCCCCTGACGCCGCGATAGTTGGTTGAATTGGGTGACGAATTCCATCGCAGTGTTGGAAAGGGCGCGTTGCACAAACTGCAACGCCCAGCGCTTCTTCTCGGCCCGGTTCGGCGTGAGCAAACGTCTTTTCGCCCAGCTCACCCAGGCGGAGTGCCTGCCATCGAGACAGCCCATCGGCAGTTCATGCCCGAAGGGTAACCGTGCGGCCAATGCCGCTAACGGGTGCCTGGGTTCGTGCCTTGGCGGTTTACGGGCGGCCTCTAATCATCATTGGCCAGAACGCGTTTCGACGGCGGTTTTCGGCGAACGATCCAGGAAAAATCCCGTTTGGTGAAAGACTTGAAAAGGAGGTAGAAACCGGTTCCTGAGAGGAACAGCGTTCCAAATGCGACGAAGATGATCAAGGGATGATTGAAGCTGGAGCGATCCAGGTAATCCATATTGTGCAGCATCCAGAAGAAGTCCCATAACCGCCACATATCCCCGCGCATCGTCAGAAGCTCACCTGAGGTCGCCGAGAAGTATGCTGACGAGTTTTCAGCGTCTGCAAAATCGACCCGCCATACAGCCCCTTCATAATCCCTCGCCTCGAGGTTCGGCCGGTCCATCCGCTTGATGGACTTGATACCCGCGGGAGCGATCTCTTCAGCGCGCGCGCGAACGAACGCCGGATCGACCGCGATCGCATTTCCCGTACGCGCATCGAAAAGCCCAATCCCGTCATCGTAAGAGACCTCATAGATCGGTCTGTCGCCGATGCTACGGACGGCGAGCCCGGTAATCTGCTCATCAGTGATTTCTGCCGGATCGACAAAATTACCGGCGGGGATTCGGCTTGGAGAGACATCGGGCCGCGCTTTCATCGCCTCCATATCGATGGTCGCCATCATGGCCCCGCTGACAGCCCACAGAATGAACTGAATGCCGAGAACCAGGCCGACCCATTTGTGTATCCGGCGAAAAAACAGGGGCGAGAATCGGATTTTCTTCATCAGCGCTTCTTCTTTTTCCGGCGTTTCGGGAAGGCCCAAACCAGCAGCCACGCGCCGGTAAGCGCCATCAGAACCGCGAGCCAGGTGCTTACCCGAAGGAGGGGATTGTTGATGTCGCTGCGTTCGTCATAGTCCATGATGTGCAGCATCCAGGCAAAGTCGAAGATCCGCCAAAGCGAATGCCGACGTGAAATGAGTGCGCCGGATTCCGGCGAAATATAGAAGGTGGGACTGTCCCAGCGGTCGAATACCACCTGCCAATAGGGTGGCTTGCGGCCCTGCATTTCCATCGGGGCTCTGGTAAGCAGCTCGACCGAGCGGATGGGCTCGTCGAACGCGTAGATTTCGCGAGCGACGGCGGCGGCCTCGTCGCGGGAGACGGGACGAAGCACTTCCCCCGTCCGCGCATCCACCAGCTTTACTCCCGACGGCCCGGAGATTTCCCACACCGTCCGGCCCAACAAGGACGAACTGCGCATGTCGGTCGCCCCTGGGTAGAGACGCAGCGCATCCTCGGGCGAAATCATTTTGCCGACATCCAACACCTGTGCAGGTGCCGACTTGATCAAATGGTCGCCGTGGATCCGGTCGATATGGATGACGACCATGTAAAATCCGGTCGCCGTCCAGAATACCACCTGCAGCCCGATGATCAGTGCCAACCATTTGTGGAAGCGCCGAACGAAGAGTGGCCATCTGATTTTCATGGTACGTCCGATCAGAAGCCGGCCTGGAAACCGACATAGAAGCGGCGACCCATAAGATCATAGGTCATGGTATCCGTATTGGCATCGGTAAAGCTCTGGATGTACGGAGCGTCTCGGTCGAAGAGATTGTCGACCCCAAGGCGGAAGCTGGTGCGGTCATTCACATCGAAACGCACCTGCAGATTGTGATAGAATACGTCCGGCGTCGAATAGCCGATATCGCCGGGGCTGGCGTTGAAGTCGGTGGCAGAGCCGATCCACTGGGTAGACCAAGTTGCGCCGACCGGCCCCTTTTCGACCGTAAGCGTGCCATAGCCGCGCCACTCGGGATAGCCGCCATTGCCGCCACCGATAAAGCCATCGAACTGGATCGGATCGCCGCCCTCGAAGGGATAGACCGTATATTCGTTCAGCCAGGTGACGTTCACATTCAGGGAGACGTCGAAAGACCCGATCGATCGATTATACACCATCCCGACGTCGAGCCCGCTCATCTTCTCCAGGCCGGTATTGATAGGCTGGGCGGACAGCTCCGTAACTTCGCCGGTCAGCGTGCTCCGCTTAAAATCATCGCAAAACTCGCTGCTCAGATTGGGGCTGGCGTAGCAGACTGCCAGCTTGGTCGAACCGGGAATGGCGCGGATTGCGTCCTCGATATCGATTTCGAACCAGTCGATCGTCAGAGAAAGGCCCGGGATTTGATTTCTCGGCTGCACGACCGCCCCGATGGTCCAGGTCGTGGAGCTCTCGGGCTGGAGGTCGGGATTGCCCCCGACCGTGGTCAGAATGGTATTGCCGAGCTGAACATATCCCGCCGGCACGCCGGTGGCCTGGCAATTCGCGATAAGCGTCGCGTCCCCGCTCGTGCTGTAATTGCTGCAAGGATCGGTGGTTGTCAGATTGCCTTCGGAAACGCCGCCAAACAGTTCCGGCACGTTGGGAATACGAAAGCCGGTGCCGTAAGTGGCCCGAAACCGCAAACCGTCGAACACTTCCCAATCGGCGCCCAGCTTATAGTTCCAGTCGGTACCGAAGAGATCGTAATCGGATACGCGCAGCGCACCATTGACGGTCAAGGCCTCCGCAAATGCAGCGCCTGAGAAGACCGGAACCGATACTTCCAGATAGGCTTCCTTGGCCTTGCTCTTCCCGGAAATTGGATCCTGTTGATTCGTGTTCGCGATACCGGCAACGGTCAGGGGATCGGGGTCCCTCCACCCCTTCTCCTCACGATACGCAATGCCGGTCGCGAACGATACCGCTCCAGCGGGAAGCGTGAAGAGATCGCCGGTCAGATCCAGGGTCGCGCTAACGAGTTCGTTTCCGCCCCGGTCTCTCGACGTAAAGAGGATATAGTCGAGGACTTCCGGGGTAAGGTCACCAAAGCCAAGAAAGTCTGCGCAAGGAATACCGCCCGTACCACAGGTCGCGGGATCGATCGCGTTGCCCACCCGCTCGAGGTTTGCGACATTGGTCGAACCGTCTATCGCGGTGTTCTTCCCCCAGCTTACGGCAGCTTCCCAATGCCAGGCATTGGCTAAGTCACCGCGCAGCCCACCGGTGGCCTGCCAAGTTTCCGAATCCTGGAAGAACTGACGGGGACCCGCCTCTGCCAGACGGCGCCGGATTACGACCAGATCCTCGCCCGTCGGGTTGCTGGGGAAGCTGGCCGGGATGGCCAAGTTGCGCAAAGTCCCCGGTGTCGCGATCTGGTTGCTCTTGCGTTTGGTATAGAGGAATTCGCCAAACGCTTCGACCGCAGCCCCCAG
>CAMYIQ010000071.1 GCA_947258465.1 uncultured Erythrobacter sp. | reverse complement strand
CTCCCTGGCCGGCGTCGGCCCGGATGGCACCATGACGCTGAGCGCGCCGATCTCGGGCCGTGTCGCGTATGTCGGCGCGGTCGCAGGTGGCCCGGTGGACGGCATGGAAGCCCCGTTCGTGATCGAGGCCGAGGGCGCCTATCAGGTCGAGTTGCAATTGCCCGAACGGCTGGCGAGAAAGGTCCGTCCCGGCATGTCGGTCGAGGTCGCGCTTTCCACCGATGGCGGCGGATCGGTCCCCGTCGGCGGCCGAATTCTTGCGGTTTCGCCTTCGATCGACCCGGCCACCCGGTCGGTACTGGCCCGCGCCAGCATAGGCGGCGCCCCGGGTATCGTCGCCGGTCGCAATGTCAGCGTGACGATCACCGGAAAAGCGTCGCCGCCCGGCATTGCCGTACCCGCCAACGCTGTAACGAAGATCGGCGGAGAAACGCATGTCTTCGTGCGCGCCGAAGAGAGCTACGAGCCGCGTAAGGTCACGGTGGTCGGAACGACCGACCAGCAGGCTGTCATCTCCGAAGGCCTGAAAGCGGGCGAAGTCGTCGCCGCGAGCAGCGTTGCGGAACTCAAAGCGATGAGCGCGGAGTAAACCGGCATGCTTCGCAATCTGATAAAAAAAGCGCTCGATTTGCGCCTGGGCGTCATCGGTCTGGCGCTGGTGCTCGCCGGGCTCGGGGCATGGTCCTTCGCCAGGCTACCGATCGACGCCTTCCCCGACATCAGCACCACGCAAGTCAAGATCATCCTCAAGGCTCCCGGGATGACGCCGGAAGAAGTCGAGAGTCGCGTGGTAACGCCGATCGAGATGGAGATGCTCGGAATTCCCGAGCAGACCGTACTCCGCTCGGTCGCCAAATACGCTATCGCCGACATCACGATCGATTTCGAAGACAGCACCGATATCTATTGGGCACGGCAACAGGTCTCCGAGCGGCTCAATGCGGTGGTGGGAGGTATGCCGGCGACGGTCGAAGGCGGGCTAGCCCCGATCTCGACGCCGCTCTCCGAGATGTTCATGTTCACGCTCGAAGGTCCGCAATCACTGGCCGAGAAACGTCGGGTGCTCGACTGGACGATCCGCCCGGCTTTGCGCACCGTGCCGGGCGTCGCCGACGTCAACGCGCTCGGTGGCTTCGTCGAAACTTTCGAAGTCGCACCGGACAGCTCGGCCCTGGCGGCAGCCGGCCTTTCCACCGCCGACCTCGCCGAAGCCATCGAGATGAGCAATCGCAACGATGGCGCCGGAAGGCTGACCATTGGCGAGGAATCGCTGATCGTCCGTTCGACCGGGGCTATCCGCGCTTTGGAGGACCTTGCAGCCGTAGTCGTCAAATCCGACACGGGCTCGGTCGTCCGAGTGGGCGATGTCGCCACCGTCCGCATGGGAAGCCTCACCCGCTATGGCGCGGTTTCCAAGAACGGCGAAGCCGAAGCCGTGCAAGGTCTTGTCATCGGCTTGCGCGGTGCCGACGCGAGCCAGATCGTCGACGGAGTCAAACAAAGGCTAGAGGAGATTCAGCCCAGCCTGCCCGAAGGCATGAGCGTGGCGGTCTTCTACGATCGTTCGAACTTGATCGAACGCGCGGTCGGGACCGTCGAGACCGCGCTTTTCGAAGCGACCGTGCTGGTCATCATCCTGCTCCTGCTGTTTCTCGGCGATGTCCGCGCCTCGGTGATCGTCGCGCTGGCATTGCCAATGGCCGTCCTGCTGACCTTCATTTTCATGCGGTCGATTGGCCTCAGCGCCAATCTCATGAGCCTCGGCGGGCTTGCGATCGCCGTCGGCATCCTCGTCGATGGCGCGGTGGTCGTGGTCGAGAATGTCGTGGAGAGGCTTTCCGATCCCAAACACTCGACGAACAGCAAAATCCACAACGTGTTCGTCGCCGCTGTCGAAGTCGCCAAGCCGGTCGCTTCGGGCCTTGCAATCATCGCGTTGGTGTTCCTGCCGCTGCTGACGCTGGAAGGGCTGGAAGGCAAGCTGTTCGCGCCGGTCGCCCTGACCATCGTGCTGGCGCTCGCTTCGGCGCTGGTTCTGTCGTTGACGCTTATCCCGGTGCTCGCTTTCTATCTGCTCAAGGTCAAGGGAGGCCATCACGAACCCTGGTTGATGCGCAAGATCGCGCCGCGTTATTCGGCGGCCTTGGCGGCGAGCTTCGAAAACAAAAAGCGCGTGTTCGGCGTGGCCGGGATCGGGCTCGCGCTGGCGGCGGGGGCATACACCGTTACGGGCAAGACCTTCCTGCCCGTGATGGATGAAGGCTCGATCATCGTGCAGCTCACCAAACTCCCTTCGATCTCGCTCGACCACAGCGTCGCGGGCGACATGAAGGTGCAGCGCGCAATTCTGGATCAGGTCCCCGAAGTCGAAGCGGTGATCGCCCGCGTGGGTTCGGACGAGCTGGGGCTCGACCCGATGAGTCCCAATGAAACCGACAGCTTCCTCAAGCTCAAACCGCGCGAGGAATGGCGCGTGGAGGACAAGGACTGGCTGCTGGGCGAATTGCGCAAGGTCATGGAACAGTTTCCCGGGATAGAACCGACCTTCACCCAGCCGATCGACATGCGGACATCGGAAATGCTGACCGGCGCACGCGGCGATCTGGCGATCAAGCTGTTCGGCCCCGATCTTGACGAACTCTCGCGCCTCGCAGGGGAAATCCAGACGCGGCTGGAAGGCCTCGAGGGAACGAGCGAAGCCATGACCGTCGCCAACGATCAGGTCGATTACCTCTTGATCGATATCGACCGCGTTGCCGCGGGCCGCGTCGGCATGCCGGTGTCCGACTTGCAGGATATGATGCGTGCTCAGGTCGAAGGCGTGCGTACGGGAATCGTCGCCGATGGGGTCCGCCGTGTACCGATCGTTATGCAGGGCGACGGTTCTCGCGGGCTGACACCCCAGGGTTTCGCCGATCTGGTTTACCGCGCGCCCTCCGGCCAACTCGTGCGGGCGAGCGATGTGGCGCATGTCAGCCAGGCCTACGGACCGGTCAAGCTCGAGCACGAGAACGGTTCGCGTTTCGCCATGGTACAGGCCTTTGTATCGGGCCGCGATCTCGTCGGCTACGTCAAGGACGCCAAGGCGGATATCGCTGCGAATGTCGCGCTACCGCAGGGCTACCAGATCGAATGGGGTGGCCAGTTCGAGAACCAGCAGCGGGCTTCGGCGCGGCTGATGGTGGTGCTGCCGATCTCGATCGTGCTGATCTTCGCCATCCTTTTCTTCACGCTGAAATCGATGCGGGCATCCCTGCTGATCCTCACCAACATTCCCTTCGCAGCCGTGGGAGGGATGATCGCCCTGGCGGTTTCGGGCGAGTATCTTTCCGTCCCGGCATCCGTCGGTTTTATCGCCTTGCTCGGTATCGCCGTGCTCAACGGTCTCGTGATGGTGACGTATTTCCGCCAGCTTCGCGAACAAGGCCTGCCGCTTGCCGAAGCGGTGCGGCGCGGGGCCGAACGGCGGCTGCGCCCCGTTCTGATGACTGCCAGTATCGCCGCCTTCGGGCTTGTGCCGCTGCTGTTCGCAACCGGGCCGGGATCGGAAATTCAAAAGCCGCTCGCAATCGTCGTCATCGGCGGGCTCGTGACTGCGACGCTGCTGACGCTCATCCTCTTGCCAATCCTTTACGAGCGGTTCGGAGAAACCGCAGCCGAACGCGAGGCGAGCGATGCATGGCGGTCGGAGGAGGACTAGAATGCGCCCGATCACGGCCATAATGGCCACATTCCTGTTGGCCGCTCCCCTCGCAGCCGAACCTGGTTTGCCCGACGAGGCGACTGTCCAGCAGGTGCTCCACGATCATCCCTCGGTCGTCGCCGCTCGTGCCCGCCTCGAAGCGGCACGCTCTCGGGCTGCGGGCTTGCGCAGGGGGCCCCATGAAGTCACCCTGTCGGGCAGCTACACGCGGCGGAGCCTCGATGTCGGCGGCGAATTCGATGAATACGATGCCCAGGTGACGCGCGCATTCCGATTACCGGGAAAGGCACGGCTCGACCGCGAAATCGGCGAACATGGCATCGCGGCGGCGAGCAATCTTGCGGAGGACGCTCGCCACCAGGCCGCGCTGCTTCTTTCCGAACAATGGGTCGATTGGCTGTCCGCATCCGCGCAGGCGAAAGTCGATCGCACGGCAGTGGCGAATTACGAAAAGTCGCTCGCCGCCGTAACCCGGCGGATGCAGTTGCGCGATGCGGCGCTACTGGATGTCGACCTGGCGCGCGCCGCGCTGGCAGAGGCTCGGGTCGTACTGGACCGCTCGGAGGGTAGTGCCGCCTTGGCACGTGCTCGTCTGGAGGCGCATTTCCCGGGCCTTCCGCTTCCGGTCCAGGCGCCCGATCTGCCTTCTCCCGAAATCACGGATACGCGCCTCTCCCAGTTGCGCGATCTGGTCGTCCTCAACAGTCACGAGATCGGTGCTGCCCGGGCCGAGGCAAAACGCAGGGCCTCTATCGCCGATCGCATGGACAAGGACCGTCTCGCAGACCCTTCGGTCGGTGTGAGAGTGTTTTCCGAATTCGGCGGTGCGGAAACCGGTACCGGGCTTGTCTTCTCCATGCCGCTCGGCGGGGGTCATCGCAGGGCTTTGGCCAGCGAGGCAGCGGCCCTTGCCTCAGCCGCACGAGCGCAAGAAGGGCTGGCGCGGTACAATGTCGAAGAAACCGCCGATGCAGACCTGGTCGAGGCGCGGTATCGGACTGCGGCATGGCGGCGTTCGCGCGAAGCAGTCGAGGCGCAGATTGCCGCATTGCGCAAACTGCGGAAGGGCTATGAACTCGGCGAAATCGATCTGACCGATCTGCTGCTCGGCGAACGGATGGTCCACCACACATTCCGGAGCGAAACCGAAGCGCGGGGCGAAGCGATGCGTGCGATCACCAAGCTGCGCATCGACAGCCACGTATTATGGCTTGCGGATTGAAGAGGGCCGGGACGTCCCCGCCGCGCCTCCTCCCGCAAGCGCTTCGAGGGCCGACCCGTAAGCATCATACATCAGTTATCGCGCCAGAGCGCCGTCTTGCCGGTTTTCGCATTTTCAACGGCAATTCGCGAAGGGTATTCAAATGGAAGGACCGCTGGAATGGACAGCGTCCATCGGAACGATCATCGCGGCAGCGCTGATCGCACTCGATCTGGGGCGAAAAGCCACCGGGTGGGGTTTTATCCTTTTCACGGCCGTGTCGGTCCTGTGGATTTACTCGGGACTGGCAAAGGATGCGATGCCCATCGCTGCGATGAACGCGGTGCTCTTCCTCATCAACGCCTGGGGCGTGTGGCGTTATCTCGTCCGCAAAGAGCAGCCCTAGTCCGGGGCGAGATCGGGTTCGGCGAGACCCGCGATCCGCAAGGCAACAAGGTTTCGGGTTTCGCAGGCGCGCGCACTCGGCGGATCTTCCAGGAAATCGCACCCTCGCCGTGATCGATCGCACGGCATGAAGCCCACCATCCCGTCACTCCGACAAACATTGGTTGGTTAGTGTCCGCCTTTCTCCGCCGGATCGTTGACCGATCGAAACCGGAAAGGGGAAACACATTGCACATCGTATCGCTCGCGCTCGGCGGCTGCCTGAAAGCGGAGCCGGTCCGATACGGTATCACGGAGGATACTGGGGGTCACATCACCTACATTTTGGGTGAGATGGAAGCGCTCGCCCGCCGCAAGGATATTACCCTTGCCGAAATCATCACGCGCCGGTTCGACGAACCGCGTTTGGGGGCAGTTCATGCGCAGGCGGAGGAATGGGTGGGGCCAGGCCTCGTCATCCGGCGCATCGACAGCGGCAACCCGCATTACCTGGCGAAGGAAGCGCTCAGCGCCGATCGGAAGGCTTTCACGCGCGCGCTCATCGAAGAGTTTCGGGCGCGCGATCGTCTGCCCGACCTGATCCACGCCCATTTCGCCGACGCGGCCGATATCGCCATCGCGGTCGAAAAGGCGCTTGGTATTCCGTTCGTTTACACCGCGCATTCCCTCGGCATGGACAAGCGCGAAACCTTGCAATCGTCGTCTACCGCGATCGAGGCGCGCATCGCCGAGGAAGATCGCGCGATTGCCAAGGCGCGTGCGGTTATCGGTTCCTCGCGCGACGAGTGCGAACGCCAGCTGACTGCCTATTCTTCGGCACGGGTCGGGAAAATCCATAGATTGATCCCCGGCATCGACCGCCGGGACGGTCCTTGCGATCTGTCATCGGCGGTCGATCTGGTAGCGCCGTTTCTGCGCGATCCCATGAAGCCGATGGTGCTCGCGATTGCGCGTCCCGTTCACAAGAAAAACCTGGCGCGGCTGGTCGATACTTTCGGCGGATCGGAAACGCTCCGCGAGCAGTGCAATCTGGTAATCCTTGCTGGCTTGCGTGACGATCTTCGATCGGGAGAGGACGAGCAACAGGACGTCTTGCGAGAACTGGTCGAGGCGATCGACCATCATGGCCTGTATGGTTCGGTCGCATACCCGAAATCGCACACCCGTTCTCAAGTGCAGGCGCTTTACCGACTTGCCGCCCAAACCCGGGGCGTATTCGTCAATCCCGCCCTGATGGAACCTTACGGTTTGACGCTCATCGAGGCTGCGGCTCACGGCCTACCGGTTGTCGCCACGAAAATCGGGGGGCCGCAAGACATAGTCGGCGAATTGGAGCACGGCCTGCTCGTCGATCCGGCCAATGCGGCCGAAATCGGCCGGGCGATCGAATGCCTGGTGGCGGATCGGCCGCTATGGGAGCGGTGCTCGCAGAACGGGCGAGAGAACAGCCTGAGCATGAGCTGGGACAATTACGGCGCCGCTTTCGCATACATCGCTTCATCCGTTTTGGGGGCACGGCATCGGCAGAAAACGAAGCCGGACTATCTTCTCGTGAGCGATCTCGACAACACCCTGACCGGCTGCGCGAGTGGAATTGCACGCTTGGGCCGCTTCCTCGCCCGGCAGCGGCAATTCGGTTTCGTCGTCGCGACGGGCAGATCGATTGTCGAGGCCCGGCGGCTGGTCCGCGAATGGGACCTGCCCGCCCCTCTGGCCTGGATATCCTCCGTCGGCAGCGAGATCTATTTCGAGCAGGAGGGCGAACTGGTACTGGATGAAAGCTACCGAGCGAATATTTCCGATCGGTGGGATCCCGAAAGCATCGACCGGGCGCTGCGCGGCCAGCCCGGCCTCGTTCCGCAGGCCGATTATGAGCAGCGGGAATTCAAGCGCAGCTACTTCGCCGAGACCCCCAAAACGGTGGCACAGGTCGAAGCCTTGCTGCTGTCTGCGGGCATAGCAGCGCGCGCCGTGTTCAGTCACGACCGGCTGCTCGATATTTTGCCGGTCAATGCGGGCAAGGCGGCTGCGATGCGGCATGTCGCCGAAAAGTTCGGCGTTCGAACGCAGCAGGTTTTCGCGGCCGGCGACAGTGGCAACGATACGGATATGCTCACAACGTGCGAGAATGCCATCCTCGTCGCCAATCATGCGAGCGAGGTCGCGAAGCTTGCCAGGCACCCGAATGTCTACCTGTCTCGCCGAAGCCACGCTTCCGGAGCGCTGGAAGGATTGCTCGCACACCATCGCGCGCAGCAGCTTCGCTTGCGAAAGCGAGCGAGGGTTTCGGCATGAGCCAGAACGGGCCTATCGGATATTTCGTACACCATCAGGGACGAGGTCACGCAGAACGCGCCGCGGCGATCGCCAACGCGGTTATCGGCAGCCGCGCCGTGACCCTCTTCTGCGCAAAACCGGAGATATTCCCGGACCTCGACGATCGTATCGAAGTGGTCCGCATTCCCTCGCTGTTCGAGCCTACGGGTAGAGAAGCGCCCGCCATGGCGTCTCTGGCCATGCCCGATACCGTCCATTGCGCACCGCTGGGCTGGCCGACCATCACCGCTGCGGTCGCGACGATTACCGACTGGTTCGCGAAGGCACGACCGTCGCTCTTCGTAACCGACGTTTCGGCAGAGCTCGCTCAGTTGGCCCGGCTATGCTCGATACCGCACGTCGCGGTCTTGCAGCATGGCGAGAGGTCCGACCCCGGCCACATGGCAGCATACGATAGCGCCGTCGGCCTGCTCGCTCCTTATTCGGATCGGCTCGAGCAGAATGACCGCCCCGCCGCTCTTCGGGATAAAACGCATTATGCATCCGGCGTGGGTATCGACTGCGAAAACCCCCTCACGAAGACGAAGGCCCGCGAGCAACTGGGGCTCGATAGTAACCGGGAGATCGTTGTCGTCGTCGGCGGAGGCGGAGGCGAGGGCACGCCCACGGCACCTTTGACGCTCGGCGCCCGTGCAGAACCGGATGTGCAATGGATCACCATCGGCAAGGTTCGCAGCGAATGGCACGAAACCGCACCGGGCAACCTGGAACACAAGGGCTGGGTCGACACGCCGGGAGAGTGGATTGCCGCTGCGGACCGGGTGGTTTCTTCCTGCGGCAACACGACGGTCCATATGGTACTCGCCGCTGGCAAGCCGTGGATCGTAATACCGGAATGGCGCTATTTCGACGAACAGTTCTGCAAGGCCGAGGCGCTGGACCGTGAGGGCCTGGCCGCCGTCTCGCGCCATTGGCCATCCCACGCCGCTGCCTGGGAGAAACTGTGGACGGCAGCGGGGTTCATCGACGTAGAGCGGCAAAAAGCCATGATCGATCCGCATCCCGCCCACGGCATAGCGACTTGGCTCGACAGTCTCGCCTGCCGAATGTGGGAGGGAACCGAACACAAACTTTCGCTGGAGGTCGTGGTATGACGGTTTCGATTTGCACCCTGGCGCATGGCCGCGCGTCCCACCTCGCCCATCTGGTCAAGGGGCTGACCCATTCGCCCCGCCCTCCTTCCGAACTGATCGTGGCCGTGATGCAAGAGGCCAGATACGAGCTTCCCGCAACCAGCTTCCCCGTTCGGCAGGTCCTCATCGGCGGCTCCGAGGTATGTCTGGCGGAAGCCAGAAACACTGCCGCCAGACACGCCCGGGGCGATCTGCTCGTGTTTCTGGATGTGGATTGCATACCCACACCGCGATTGGTCGACGACTACGCCGCAGCTTCGGCGTTCAACGATGGAGTCCTGATGGGCGAAGTCGGCTATCTTCCGAAAGGAGCCACCGATCGGGGTATCGACTACGACAGATTCGAGCAGTTGGCCGTCGAGCATTCGGAGCGCGCCGGACCTCCTCGCGGGATGGTCGGGCGATGTAACGACTATCGTTGCTTCTGGTCGCTGAACTTCGCGATACCGGCAAAGACCTTCCACGATCTTGGGGGGTTCGACCCGAGCTATGTGGGCTACGGGGGTGAGGACACCGACTTCGGTCGCACGCTTGTTACAAAGGATGTTCCGCTCTGGTGGGCGCGCGGGGCCAAGGCCTTCCACCAGTACCACAAGCATCACATGCCCCCGGTTCATCACCTCGACAGCGTACTTGCAAATGCCCAGGTTTTCGCCAGGAAATGGGGCGAACCGACGATGCAGCATTGGCTGCGAGCGTTCCGGTTGATGGGATTGATAGAACCCAGCGGCAAGGATAGCTGGACCAAACTGCGCGAACCGGGGGAGGAGCATTTCGCGCTCACTCGCCAACAGGAACACCAGCCCTATGCGAGCAGCTCGCTCATTCTCGAACAATTGGAGGCCCAGGCCAGACGAGGCAATGAAGCCAATCGAGCGCCCGCCATAACCTTGGCATAGCACCGTTCGTATCCTGCTATCATCGCGTCGATCGAAAGTTTGCTCACGGCTCTGTTCCGACAAGCGCTGCGATCGAACCTTTCGATCTCGCCTATTGCCCGGGCAAGTGCATCACTGTCGCCGCCGGGCACCAACCGGCCGCATTCCCCCACGACTTCGGATAAAGCCCCGCGGTCGAAGCCGATAACCGGGGTCCCGCATGACAGGGCTTCGGCCGCCACCAAACCGAATGGTTCGTCCCACAGCGGAGTTACGAGCGCGCCGCGCGCGGCTGCAACCTCTTTCCGCAAGGATTCGGCCGTGCGGTGTCCATGGAACTCTATGCCGTCGACAAGGTGGGGTTCGACCGACTCCGCGAAATAGCCCGCATCTTCGACGGGTCCGAAGATTTTCAGCCGGACCTGCGCCTTCGCGGCGGCCCGCACCGCTTCGGCCAGACCTTTATTGGGAACGATCCTTCCAACCCATGTGAAGTAATCCCCGATTTCCCCCGCAGGGGTCCATAGACCGGTATCGATGCCATTGGGCACAACATTCAGCGCGTCGCAGCCGCGCTGGGTCCAAAGAGATTTCTGATCGTATGAGGTAACGGTGGTGGCGATGTTCGGCCGGCCGTGCATCTGCAAAACCGTATCGAACATTGCCCCGAAAGGCGGGACATGCTGGGAGGTCACGCAGGGTATACCTGCATGCGCGCACCATTCGATGATTTCTGGAAACAGCGAATTGTTGTGCACCACATCGTACCCGCCCGGGCCGATTCGCATCAGCACCTGTTCGAATGCGTCGCGCTGATAAGCCGCAAGTTCCCGGGTTCCCCGATATATCCGCCAAGGCAAAACGTCGTCGTATGGTGCCGCGCAAATCGGGACTAGGCCGGGATCGTGCGATCCTTCGGCGGCGAACAGATCGACCTCGTGACCGGCAGCTCTCAGCCCACGGCATAACGCGTCGCAATGAGCTTCCATGCCCCCGCTAAAAGGCTCGGCAATGGCATGCCGGATATGGGCGAGCACCGCGATCTTCACGGCCGTCTACTGTTTTCGAGGCACATACCTTCCCAATGCGGAAGGGCGGGAAGATACTTTAAACCTAACATTCATGCGAAGCGACACCGGAACGGTGACAGATGCGTAGTGTTCTTCGGGCAGGAGATTTTATGGCGCCGATCAACGAGCTCGACCGATACCCCAAAACTGGACTGTTTCTGACCGGACGGCTGCGGCATGACATGAGCGCCGACGAAAAAGCCGCATTGGAAGAGATTATCGGAGAAACGCGAACCGTCCCCGATGGCACTCGGCTGCTTGGCCGGGGTGACAAGAGCGACTACTCCACAATGCTGATCGAAGGTTTCATGCTTCGCACGCTGGAGAGCGAAGACCGGCGCTATGCGGTCAGCTTTCATGTGCCCGGCGATTTCGTCGACTTGCATTGTTTCGCGCTTCAGCGGCTCGACCACAATATCGATTGCGTCGGACCGGCAACGATCGGGCAGGTTCACCATTCGGCCATTTGGGACATCATGCAAAACCGGCCGCACCTTGCGCGACTGTTTTGGTTCTCGACCCTGCTCGATGCAGCGATGCACCGCGAATGGATCATGAAACTGGAGCAGCTTACCGCGCCCAAACGCATTGCCCATATTTTCGCGGAGATGTGGCGACGGCTGGAAATGGTCGGCCACGGTTTCGCGGACGGCTTCGAAACGTCCCTGCGGCAATCCGACATTGCCGATATGTGCGGTGCGACTTCCATTCACACGAACCGCGCCCTGTCGGAACTCAGGAAAACCGGTATCGCGGATTTCCAGCGAGGAAAGGTACGCATTCCCGATCGGGAGAGGCTGGAAAGCTATGCGCGCTTCACCCCGGATTATCTCTATGGCAATGGGGAGCTGTCGCTCCGTACGGTAAGGTGACGGTGCGGCGGTCCCGTTTCGTCTTTGTCGCGGGCTTACACCGGACTGGCACGAGCATCCTCTCGCGCATACTTGGCTCCCACCCATCCATCAGTGCGATCCAAGACGCGCCGGTTCCCGAGAATGAGGGCTGCTATCTTCAGGGCGCCATCCCACACACGGCCCGCGATGGCCGCCCAGGCCACTATGCGACCGATCCCGCCCAGCACCATACGGAAAGCTCGCGATTCAACAGCCTGGAGACACAGCAGCGCTTATTGAGCGACTGGGCTGGCTGGTTCGATGGCGCGAAGCCCTGGTGGCTGGAGAAGTCGCCCGTCAATCTGACCAGGATGCGGCTTTACCAGCAGCTATTTCCCACGGCGCAATTCATCGTGATCCTGCGGCACCCTCAAGCTACTGCGGCAGCTCTGGCGAAGTGGGTCGATGCGGACCCGGTCACGCTGGTGCGGTATGTGCTCGATGCGTATGATCTGGTGCGCACCGACTTGCCCTTCCTGCATGCCGCGCATGTCATTCGGTACGAAGACCTGGTCGCCAACCCCGACCAGGTTCGCAAATCGTCTTTTGCCTTCCTCCTATTGGACGATTTCGACGCCGGTATTCGATTGCGCGACGGCAATCGCGATTACGACGTGTCCGACCTTCTCGATGCGAAGCTCGCCGAGCGGATGGACCGGTGGGGCTACCGCCCGGGCGGGGAAACGACGCAGTTCGATCCGATATGCGCCCACCCGCTGCGCACGGTGCGGGAAGCCACCCTATCCTTCCCGAATTCGCACGAATGCGCAATTTCCAAGCTGGCTTCGGAAAAAGAACAGAAAGCTAACATCCGTCAATAGACGGTTTTCCCAAGCTTTGCTTAATCGCGCCCCATGGACGCTATAACTGGAGAGATCGGGGTCGACTGTTTCCCTCTCACCGGCGATTTCCTGGCCGGAAGATTGCGGCAGAACCTCAGCTTCGATGACCTGAATTCCATCGAAAGTCTGATGGAAACCGTGGAAGAACACGAGGACGCCACTCGCCTTCTGAAGCGAAGCGACAGGACCGATCGGAGTACCCTTTTGATCGAGGGCTACATCTTTCGCACTATCGAGAGCGAGGGTAAACGCTACATCGTGGACGTGCATCTGCCCGGCGATTTCGTCGATCTGCATGGGTTCGCACTGAAGCGTCTCGATCACAATATCGACGCTGCCGGCAAGGTCCGCGTCGGCTGTGTCGGTCACGGGACACTGCACGAGGTGATGCGTGAGCGCCCGGGGGTTGCGCGCGCGATGTGGTTCGCGACGCTCCTGGATGCGGCGATTCAACGCAAGTGGATCCAGACGCTGGAGCAGCTCGATGCGCCTCGGCGTATTGCCCATCTTTATGCAGAGCTGCACACCAGGCTGGAGCTCATCGGGCGGGGCGTCACGCGGGCCCTACGCACGCCGTTTACGCAGTTCGACATGGCCGACATGTGCGGCGTCAGCGCGATCCACGCCAATCGCGCCGTCGGCAAATTGCGCGAGCTGGGCATTGCGGAAATACGTCGGGGCGACCTTTATACGAACGACTGGGGCGCGCTGAAGCGATTTTCGCAGTTCGAGCCCGATTACCTTTACGGGACAGGGTCTTTGAAAGTGAAGGAAGACTGGGACTAGTCGTCCAGATCGTCCGGTGCGTGCACTGCGGAAAGGGCCTTGGCATCTTTCCAGCGGACATCCTGCCGCGGTATCACCGAGAGTTCGCCATTGGTCTCGAGCACCACCCAGTTCGCGTCCCCATTTTCCGTAATCCCGTTCCGCCGTAGCGCGGTATTGATTTCTTCTTCCGAAATCCGCGTTCGCTTCATGGCGTCGCGTAGATATGTACCCTTGTGGGTGAGCAGGGTCGGCTTGGCCTTGATTATATTTGCTATGGTCTTGCTGCGCTGCACCATCATGGTGGTAACATACTGGCAT
>CAMYIQ010000070.1 GCA_947258465.1 uncultured Erythrobacter sp. | reverse complement strand
TGGAAACGGATTCGATCTCGGGGCCTGATTCGCCCCCTGACGTTCACCCGTATTTCGAGCAGTTCGAGACCGGGCGCTACCGCATGCGGCGCAGCCTGACCCACTGATCGCGCGGCGTCGCGATCAGTTCTTGATCTTCCAGCCCGACTTCAACAGCTTGTAAGCCCCCAGCGCCAGCAAGGTGTTGAGCGCCAGAAGGCCCAGCGCAGCCATGGCTACTGCCGTGACATCGCCGATATCGCTCCGCCCCAGGAAGCCGTAACGAAACCCGGAGATGACGTAGAAGAACGGGTTCGCGCGGCTCACCGTCTGGAATGCGGGAGCCAGGCGGTCGATAATGTAGAACGTTCCCGACAGCATCGCCAGCGGCGCGATGACGAAATTGGTGACGGCGGCGTTGTGATCGAACTTTTCCGCCCAGATCGACGCAAAAAGGCCGAGCAGCGAAAGCATGATCGCTCCCATCAGACCGAACCATATGACCGCCCAGGGATGCGCCATCGCCAGGCTAACACCGGGATAGAGCAACATCGCGCCCGCCACGACAAAGCCCACCGCGACTGCGCGCGTTATCGCCGCGCCGATGATGCCGCCCATCAATTCGCCTTCCGAAAGGGGCGGCATCAACAGGTCGATGATCGTCCCCTGGATCTTGCCCGAAAGCAGCGAGAAGCTCGAATTGGCGAAGGCGTTCTGCATCATCGCCATGGCGATCAGCCCCGGCGCAACGAAGGTCGGGAAGTTGACTCCCAGAACTTCGCGCCCACCCCGCCCCAGGGCCACCGAAAAGATCACGAGAAAAAGCAGGGTTGTGATCGCCGGAGCCCAGATTGTCTGCGTCTGGACCTTGAGAAACCGCCGCACCTCCTTCATATAGAGGCTCCACAGGCCAATCCCGTTGATCCCGCGGATCACCGGGCGTCCCCGCGGCGGAAACCGGCCCTTCCCTCCGGCATTACCCTCTACAAAGGAGGCGTCCGGGTTTTCGCTCCCGGGCGATACGGGCTGGGCTTGATCGACCATGGGGGCGCGACTAGGCCCAAGCGCCACGGCATGCAAGCCGCGGCGTCGAGACACGAGATACAGGACTGCGCAATGAGCTGGACCGACGAACGGATCGCAACGCTTAAGAAGATGTGGGAGGGCGGTTCGACCGCCAGCCAGATCGCCGAAGAACTGGGCGGGGTCAGCCGCAATGCGGTGATCGGCAAGGCCCATCGCCTCGGCCTCAAGTCGCGGCCATCGCCGGTAAAGGCGAATGAAAAGAAGAAGGCGCCAGCCAAGCCCAAGCCGGCACCCAAACCGGTCGCGAAGAAAACCGCGAAGCCTGCTGCAAAACCGGCAGCTCCCGCCGCACCTGCCAAGCCTGCAGCAAGTCCGGCGCCGAAACAGGATGCGGCGATTCCGTCCCAGCCCCTGCCCAATAAGGGGAGCGACCTGCCGAAGATCGTGTCGGTCGGGCCTGGAGGCTTCCTGCGCCAAGGTCCGGGCGATCAGCAGGCGCCAATCCCGCCCGCACCGCCGCGCCGCCTTGTTCCGGCCAAGCCCAGCCCGGAGATCGCGGACAAGACCAGCCTGCTCGACCTGTCGGACAAGGTTTGCCGCTGGCCTATGGGTCATCCAGGCGAACCCGATTTCCATTTCTGCGGCGAAGCTGTGAACCCCGGCTTCCCCTATTGCGTCGAGCATTGCGGGCGGGCCTATCAGGCGCAGCTCCCGCGCGGCGCGCGCCGCCCTCCTCCGCCGCTGCCCTTCGGCGGTCCGCGCGTTCGCTGACACATTCAAAAAAAGGCCCGGCCGTCACACGACAGCCGGGCCTTTTCATTTCTACGGGAAAGAGAGAACCATGCCCCTGTCGCTACACGCCGCTTATGTTCCCAGCGCCTTGCAAATGCTCGGCACGGCGGACCATCTGATCGACACCGCCGAGAAATGGTGCGCGGACAATGCCTGCGAGCATGGCGAGTTCATCGGCGCGCGGGTGTTCGAGGACATGTTGCCCTGGTCCTATCAAGTGAAATGCGTGGCCGAGCACACACAGGGATCGATCGAGGGCGTACGCAAGGGCGTCTACTCGCCCGACCTCAACCCGCCGCCGACCAGCTTCGACGACCTGCGCACAAAGCTGGCAGGCGCGACCGAATTCATGAGCGCGCTGACCGAAGACGAGATGGAGGCCATGATCGGCCAGCCGATGCGGTTCGAATTCAAGGATCGCGGAATGGACTTTACCGCCGAGGATTTCCTGCTGAGCTTCAGCCAGCCCAATTTCTATTTTCACGGCGCAACCGCCTACAACATCCTGCGGATGAAGGGTGTCCCGGTCGGCAAGGCCGACTTCATGGGACGGGTCAGGATCAAGTCCTGACGCGCGCTATCTAACGCTTGCGAGCGAACCAGATCGTGTGGCGCGGCCCTTTATTGTTGGGCCGCGCGCGCACTTCGCGCATTTCCACGTCGAAGCCGCTTTCCTTGAGGCGTACAGTGAACTTGTGGTCAGGTGCGGCGGACCACACCGCCAGGATACCGCCCGGCCTCAGGGCATCGCGCGCCTTGGCCAGGCCGGTCTTCGAGTAGATGCGATAATTGGCATCGCGCACGATCCCGTCGGGACCGTTGTCGACATCGAGCAGGATCGCGTCGTATTTTGCGGTCGTCCCGTCATTGGCATCGTCGATCAGGGCGGCGACATCGCAAATCACCACTTCGCCGCGCGGATCGGCCAGACTTTCGCCGGTCAGATCCGCCAAGGGACCTTCCGCCCACTCCAGAATCTCCGGCACGATCTCCGCCACGGTGACGGATCCGCCCTCGGGAATCTTGTCCAGCGCGGCGCGGTAGGTGAAGCCCATGCCATAGCCGCCGATCAGCACCCGGGGTTTCGGTGCGTCCAGCTCTGCCAGCGTCAGCACCGCCAACTGCTCTTCCGAATACTGCATGCGCGTGCCCATCAGCTCGTCGCGGCCGAGCATGATGATGAAATCGCGGCCGTGGCTGACGAGCGTCAGCGTCTCGCCATCGGGCACGTCGGCAGTCGCCAGGGTTTCGCGGGGCAACATCACGTATTCTCCAAAGCAAAGGGGCCGCAGGAGGACCCGCGACCCCTTCGTCACTGACTAGCGAAGGATCAGTCCTTCAGGAAGTCGGGTACGTGGGCTTCGCCGCCCCCGTCCTTCTTGCCGCCGCCATCGCGATCGCGACGCGGGCCGCCACGACCACCACGGCCGCCGCGACGATCGCCACCGCCGCCACGCGGGC
>CAMYIQ010000069.1 GCA_947258465.1 uncultured Erythrobacter sp. | reverse complement strand
GCTTTCTATTACGATTACACCAATCTGCAGGTCGGTTTCGTCAACGAGAACAGCATCGTCGAAACGATCAATGCCGCTTCGGCCCGCAATTACGGGCTCGAGGTCGAGGCAACGATCCGGCCCGCTCCCAACACTACGTTCCGCATTTTCGGAACATATCTGAATGCGGAATACACCGATTTCTGCAACGGCTATTATGCAGTCGGCGATCCGACGCGCAGGCAGTTCCCCGCCTGTGCCGACAATCCCGCCTTGTCCGACCTTTCCGGCAATCGCCTGGCGAATGCGCCGGAATTCACAGTCGCCCTGTTTGCCGATCACACGATCGACATGGGCGGCAATGGGGCCATCGACCTTTCGGCGGATCTGAACTTCCAGGACGAAGTCTTCTTCACCGAATTCAACAATGACGATGCACGGCAGGAAGCCTTTGCCATGGCGAATGCCAGCGTCACCTATCGCTCGCCCGGCGATACATGGTCGGTATCCGTCTGGGGCAAGAACATTTTCGACAAATACGCCTTGGCGAACACGATTATCACGGCGCCGCTTTACGGCTTCGTGTCGGTCGGGTCGCTCAGGCCGCCGCGTACCTATGGCCTGACCGTCGGCTTCGACTTCTGAGCGGGCGGGCATCGAATGCTGGAAGCCTTCAGGATAGGCGGCCATAAGGTCTATCGGATCGAGGAATGGCAGGGCGGGTTCAGCCCGCCCGAAGCTCTCTTTGCGGAATACGATCCCGGCGTCTTCGCCGGAGGATGGACCGGGATCGTACCGGATTTTCTGCGCACCGGGCTCGTCTATGGCTATTTGCAAAGCTGGGTGATCGATACCGGAACCGAGCGGGTGCTGGTCGATACCGGAGCGGGAAACCGCAAGGAGCGGCCAGGCATCCCGATTTTCGGCGGTCTAGAAGGCGATTTTCTCGACCGGTTGGGCGAGGCAGGCTTTGCCCCCGCGGACATCGACAAGGTCTTCTGCACCCATCTTCATATCGATCATGTCGGTTGGAACACCAGGCTGATCGGGGATGCGTGGGAACCGACATTCCCCAATGCGACCTATTACTTCCCCACTCTGGATGAAGAGGCGTGGAATCCCGAAAAGGAAACCTACCGCTCGCTGGCAGGGGCAGCGGTGAACACCAACGTCTTCGAAGACAGCGTGGCCCCGATCATCGCTGCCGGACAGGCGGAGCTGATCGAAAATGGTGCCACGATCGCCGAGGGGATGATCGCGCATGACTCGCCCGGACACACGCCGGGGCATATGGTCCTGGAAGTGGAGAGCGAAGGCGCAGTCGCGCTGTTCACGGGGGACATCCTGCACCACCCGGTTCAGGTACAGCGGCCCGACTGGAACAGCGTTTATTGCGAGAACCGGGAGGAAGCAGTGCGGACGCGGCGCGCGATACTGGGCCGTGCCGCCGACCGGGGCGCCCGCATCGTGCCTGCGCATTTCGCGGCACCGCATTCGGTTTTTGTCGAGCGTATCGGCGGTGGGTTTCGCCCGATTTTCCGCGCCGGATCGAGAACGTGATCTCCTAACGCGTCCTGGGTGCGATCCTGTGCGGCCGATGCGCCGGACATAGTCCCAAAGCTATCTCGTAACCGGAGCTGCGTTCGCGCAGCTCCGGGGCAATGCCGCATCCGACGGGCCGACCCGGCGGAATGCCGGTCCGGGGCCGATTTGCGGGTGCAGGGCGCGTCGACGGGATTTCA
Source organism: uncultured Erythrobacter sp. (assembly GCA_947258465.1). GTDB lineage: Bacteria > Pseudomonadota > Alphaproteobacteria > Sphingomonadales > Sphingomonadaceae > Qipengyuania. Next base: position 2,201 of record CAMYIQ010000069.1, on the reverse strand, counting down.
GCCCGTCTTCGCCGGGTTTGCCGCGCCCGCGCCATCGCCGCTGAAAACGAGATCGCTCTCCTGCGGTTTGCGCGTCATGCGCCAGAAGGCATCGTTGCGCCAGGGGGTGATGGCGATCACGCGGCCTTTCGAATTGCGATACCAGTTCTCGGTTCCCGGATGCGTCCAGACCAGCTTCTCATGGGCTTCGTCGATCCGGTGGAGGTAATCTTCATACACCGCGTCGCGGACCTCCACCGTTCGCGCCCCGCGCTCGCTTGCGCAAAGCACCACTTCTCCCGCGAAGTGCATCTGGTTCTCGATATTCCGGATCATGCTGCCGCCGTGGCCGGAGCCAACATTGGGGCCGAGAAGGATGAAGAAGTTGGGAAAGCCGGGGACCAGCGTTCCCAGATAGGCGGCGGCGTCGTCCTTGCCCCATTTGTCGTGCAGAAGCTGCCCTTCGCGACCGACGATATCGTAGGAACCAAGCACCTGGGTCGTCTCAAAACCTGTGGCGAGGATGATGACATCGGCCTCCACGGTTTTGCCGGAAGACGAATACAGCGTCTTGCCTTCGATCTTCGCGAGATGCTCTGGAATGAGCTCCACGTTATCTTTCTTGATGGTCCGGTACCACCCATTGTCCAGCAGCATGCGCTTCGCGAAGGGCGGATAATCGGGCAGCACATGTTCGACAAGATCGGGCCGGTCCGCCAACTGCTCCTTCACATAGCGCGTGAATGCACGGCGATGACCGTCATTGATCTCGTTGACCGCGCGGTCGGGGTGGGTCCATTCGGGATCCCGGAACAGCGTGCCATGTACGCGGTCGTTGAAGGTCCAGGACAGGCGCTGTTCCAACCACGCGCGATATAGCGGAACCACCTGCATGAGATAGCGGACACCATCGGGAATGGTCTTGCGAAACTGCGGAAAGGGTGCCGCCCATTGTTTGGACCGGGCGAAAATGGTCAGGCTTTCCACCTCATCGGCAATCGCGGGGGCGACCTGCATGCCCGAGGCGCCATTGCCGATTACCGCCACCCGCTTGTCCATCAGGTCGACATCGTCCGGCCAGCAACTGGTATGGTAGACGTCGCCGCGGAAATCATCGAGGCCATCGATTTTCGGATATTTGGGAATGTTGAGGATGCCCACCGCGCTGAACAAATAGTCGGCGCTATGGGTTTCGCGGTCGCCCTGCGGCGTGGTGACGGTCACATCCCATTTGCCGGTTCGCTCGTTCCAGCGGGCTTCTTCCACATGGGTCTGGAACCGCGCATTTTCATAGAGGTCGAACTCTTTCGCCGTGTCGAGCAGATAGTCTTCGATTTCATCGCGCAGCGGGAAATACATCGACCAGTCGTTCGGTCGGCATGAGAAGGTGTAGGTCAGGGACGGCGTGTCGACGCCGCAGCCGGGATATTTGTTTTCGAACCATGTCCCGCCGAAATCCTCGTTCTTCTCGAACAGGATGTAGGGAACGCCCAGCTTCTGAAGCTCGATACCCGCGCAAATGCCCGAGACGCCGCCACCGATGACGATCGCGCTCTTATCGGCAGGGATGACGGTATCTGCCTCGTTGTCCGCATCGTCGAACTCCATGCCCGCCGCGATGATGTCGCCATATTCCTGCGGCACTTGCTCGGTCATGGCGACAGTCAACATTTCGGCGAGGCGCCGGTTATCGGGACGCGGAATGGCAAGGTCCCGGCCTTCGAGCCAGGCGTCGATGGCGGCGCTGGCGGCTTCGCGAATTTCGTTCTGGATATTCTCGGGCAACTGGCCGCTGTCATTGTCGTCGAGCCCAGGCGAACGCTTGGGAGCATAGGGTTCTTTCAACCAGCGCTCCTCGCCCGTCATTTGGTAGAGGACCAGCAGAAGAGCCGGAATATTGGCCTTGGCGATACCCTCTCGGAGGAGATCTCGATCCGCATCGGCTGAAGAGACCGGGCGGTGCGTGAAAGGATGGTTCATGAAAGGAATGTCCTATGGTTTTGGGCAGCCTGCTGCTGTCGGAATTTTGGTGATGAGGCGGGTCATTCGCCGAAACTTTCACGTCTGACGCGCAGGCCCGCGGCTTCGCGGTCCCAAGTGTCCTCGGTGACCCCTTCGGCCCTCAGTTCGGTTTTCATGACCTTTGCCGAAGGCGTCTTGGGAAGCTCGTCGAGCAGGCGAATATATCTCGGGACCATGAAATACGGCATGGAGTCGATCAG
>CAMYIQ010000068.1 GCA_947258465.1 uncultured Erythrobacter sp. | reverse complement strand
TCTCCAATAGTGCTGGAACCCTCCAGCCAATGGCAACTCGACTACGGCAAGGAACGTTGTCGGCTCGCGCGGCTTTTCGGAACCGGCGAGTCCAAGACCATCTTCTGGATAGAGCAGACCGGCCCGTCAGGGACCTTCGACTGGCTGGTCGCGGGCGGAGCAATCGATCTGCTCGGATCGACGCGCAGGGTCAGCGCTTCCTTCGGGCCCGGTTTCGAACCCTTCAAACTGGATGCGCCCTCATCGGATCCGGCACGGCGCGGCAAGCTCGAACTCGGCAGTTTCGGCAAGGCGATTGAGGCCACCGGCTACCGCCGTCCCGAACGGGATGACGACCGGGAACCGGAAAAGGCCTCAAAGCTCACCGAACGGTGTTCGGAGCTCAATCCCGGGCACGGTGCCCAGATCGAATATGTCGAGTTCAGCCGCAAGGACCGGCGCGTTCGTCTGGCAACGGGCAACCTTGCCGATGGGTTCAAGGCATTGAATGCCTGCTTCGCCGATTTGTACGAATTTTGGGGCGTCGATCCGAACAAGATCGCGCAAGTGACGAAGGCCGCGGAACTCACGAACATGCGACACGTCGCCCGCCGGATACAGCGGCACTATCCCCGCAAAGCCGAAATGCGGGGCGAGGATGCCATTATGCAGCTGAAAGTCCTGATCGGGCCGGATGGTCGGGTCGAAAAGTGTATCACGATCGAAAAGACCAAGGCTGAGAATTTCGACGAGCGGGCCTGCGAACTGTTCAGACAGTACGCGGTGTTCAAGCCTGCACAGGACGCAGAGGGCAAGCCAGTGCGTGCCTTTTTCTCCACGACGGTTGTCTATACGACTTTTTGACCGCCCCGGGTTTTAGCCGAGCACACTCGTCAGGAAATGCAGCGTCAGCCCGACTAGCCCGCCCACCAGCGTACCGTTGATGCGGATGAACTGGAGATCGCGGCCCACCGCTGATTCCACGCGGTCGGTAATCGTCTGTGCGTCCCAGCGCTTGACGGTTTCGGACACCAGCCGGACGATCTGGTCGCCATAGCGCGTGGCGACGCCAACGGCGGTGCGGCGGGCGAAGCGATTGATCTGACGTTGTAGCCGCTCGTCGTCGCGCAGCGCTGCGCCCAGCTCACCCAGTGTTTCGCCGATATAGCCATGGCCGGTGCCGCCCGATGTGCGGATCGTCTGGATGAGATTGGCGCGTAGCCGCTCCCACACGCCCTGCCACCAATCCCCGATCGCCGGATTTTCGAGCAGCGCGCGCTTCATGCGCTCGACGCGTTCCTGCATTTCGGGGTCTTCGCGCAAGCCGCGCGCAAGTTCCTGCAGTCCTTCCTCGATCTTGTCGCGCAGCGGATGCTCGGGATCGACCAGCACTTCGGCGAGCAGCCTGTAGAGTCCGTCGAGAACCGAATTGGCCAGCCGCTCGTCGAGCCCGGTAAAGCGCAATACGGCATTGGCACGCTTGTGGACCATGTCGCGCACCATCGTTTCATTGTCCTCGAGCACGAGGCCGGCCCACCGGATGATCTTGTCGATCAGCGGCTTGTGGCGGCCGTCGGCAATCATTGCTTCCAACATACCGCCGAGAAGCGGTGCGATCTCGAGTTTGCTGAGCTGAGTCTTGATCCCGCCGCGGACCTTCGTGCCGAGCCGTTCGGGATCGAGCGATTCGAGCACTTCGATCGCCAGTTCGCCCGCTCCTGCGCGAATGCGCGAGTCCTTGGTCGATCTGGGATCCGCCAGATAGCTGCCGACCGCATGCGCCAGGTTCATCGCACCCATCCGCCGGCCCACGACGGCTGGAGTGAGGAAGTTTTCCCGCAGGAAGCCCGCCATCGTATCGGCAATACGATCCTTGTTTTCCGGAATGATCGCAGTGTGCGGGATCGGCAGGCCGAGTGGGTGGCGGAACAAGGCGGTCACCGCGAACCAGTCTGCCAGCCCGCCAACCATGGCGGCCTCGGCGAAAGCATGCAGATACCCCCAGGCCGGATGTGCATCGAGATATCGGCCCGACCATAGGAACAGCGCCGCCATCAACACGATGAGGCCGGTCGCCGTGCGCCGCATCGCGCGTGCACGGTCGGGGGGGATCGATGGGCCGGCAAAACGCAGACCCCTGGGTTCGCGCATGCTCACTCGGCCGGTTCTGCTCCGGGTGCAGGCGAGCCGTCACCGAGAATACCGCGCGTATCGTCACCGTCCTTATAGGTCAGCAGACGGTTGCGCAGCCACGGCCCCGCACGCTTCTCGAAGCCATCGGCCAGGCTGAAGCCCGCAGGAACGATCAACAGGGTCAGCAGCGTCGAGAGAATCAGGCCGCCGATCACCACCGTACCCATCGGCGCGCGCCAGGCACCGTCGCCCGAACCCATCAAGCCCGACAGAGCAGTCGGCACCATGCCGGCGGTCATCGCGACCGTGGTCATCACGATCGGCTGCGCACGCTTATGGCCGGCATCGATGATCGCGTGGAGCTTGCGAGTGCCCTTGTCCATTTCCTCGATCGCGAAGTCGATCAACAGGATCGAGTTCTTGGAGACGATGCCCAGCAGCAGCAGGATACCGATATAGACCGGCATCGATTGCGGTTGACCGAACAGCCAGACGAGCAGGATGCCACCCAGCGGTGCGAGTGCGAGGCTGGTCATGTTCACCAGCGGGCTCATCAGGCGCTTGTAGAGCAGGACGAGCACGGCGAAGACCAGCAGCACGCCGGATACGATCGCGATCAGCAGGCTGGTAATCAGTTCCTGTTGCCACTCGTCTTCGCCGACTACGTCGCGGATGACGCCCTGGGGAAGATCCTGCAGGATCGGCAAAGCATCGATTTCGGCCTGCGCCTCCCCTTTGACCACACCCTGGGCGAGGTCCGCGCCGACGAGCACGCGGCGGTTCTGGTTGTAGCGCTGAATGGTCGTGGGGCCCGAACCGAAGGATACATCGGCCACGCGCGACAGCGGCACCGATCCGCCATTGGCAGTCTGGACCGGCAGGTTCTTGATCGTCTCGAGGTCTTCGCGCGATTGCTCGGGCAGTTTGACCCGGATCGGAATCTGGCGGTCGGAGAGCGAAAATTTCGCCGCGTTCTGTTCGATCTCGCCCATGGTCGCGATACGGATCGTCTGACTCAGGGCGGTGGTCGTCACGCCGAGTTCAGCGGCGAGGTCGTCGCGCGGCTCGATAATCAGCTCGGGACGATTGATGTCGGCACTGATCCGCGGCGCGACCAGCATGTCGATACCCTTCATCTGCTCGACCAGCGTCGCTGCGGTTTGATTGAGCATCTCGGGATCGGAACCCGCCAACATCACGGTCATATCCCGACCCGACCCGAAGCCGCCAGATTGCGAAGCGAAGCGCACGCGTGCATCCGCAATCCGGGCAAGCGTCGGTGCAAGGCTGCGTTCGAATTCGATCGAGGTACGCTCGCGATCGGGGGAAAGCGTGATGTAGATCGTCGCGCGACCTTCGCGGACCCGTTCGAGTGCCAGCTCTACCTCTTGCTGCTCGTACAGGATGTCGGCCACCTGATCGACGACCCGTTCGGTCGTCTCGAGTGTGGTGCCGGGCACCATCTCGATTTCGATGCGGCTGTTTTCATCGTCGATGACCGGCTGGAACTGCGCCGGGACAATGCCGAACAGCAGGATGGTCAGAAGCAGCGAGAAATACCCCACCCCCAGCATCCAGACGCGATGGTCGAGAAAGCGGGCATAGAGATATTGCCAGGCCTGCGCCATGTGATCGCCGAAGCGCCGCACGATGAAGCCGATGACCCGGAAAAAGATCAATGCGGCGATGAAGCCGATCGCCAGGGCCAGGGCGAGCTGCACGAGCCCGACCAGTGTCGCGAGGAAATTCAGGAAAGCGCCGGCATTGGGATCTCCGCCGGTAATCAAGTCGGGCAGGCCGAGCTGCTGAATCATGTCCGAGGCGGTAAAGGTGGCCGCGGCCGAAATGCCCAACGCGCCGAGCACGACGAACAGAAGCGACAGGACGTAAAGCCAGCGGTGGCGCGGGCCTTCTAACCCCTCGCGCGCGGCGAACATCTTGCCGCGATCGAGCGACCAGCGCAGGACGTTCATATACCGGTCCATCATCGGGCCTTCGCCATGCGCAGCTTCCCCCTTGGCCTTGAGGAAATACGCCGCCAGCATCGGCGTGATCATGCGCGCCACGGCCAGCGACATCAGCACCGCGACGACGACGGTGAAGCCGAAATTCTTGAAAAACTGCCCCGAAATGCCGGGCATGGCACCCACGGGGAAGAACACCGCGACAATACAGAAACTGGTGGCCACCACCGGCAGGCCGATTTCGTCGGCCGCGTCGATCGACGCTTGATAGGCGGTCTTGCCCATCCGCATGTGTCTGACGATGTTCTCGATCTCGACGATGGCATCATCGACCAGAACGCCTGCGACCAGCGCCAGCGCCAGCAGCGAAAGCTGGTTGAGGTTGAAGCCGAGCAGATCCATGAACCAGAAGGTCGGAATCGCGGAAAGCGGGATGGCGACGGATGAGATGGCGGTAGCGCGCCAATCACGCAGGAAGAAGAACACCACGACCACGGCGAGGATCGCACCCTCGATCATGGCGGCCATGGCGCTTTCGTACTGATCCTTGGTGTATTTGACCGTGTTGAACAGCGGAATGAATTTCACGCCCGGATTTTCAGCCTCGATCTGCTCGATCTTCTGCAGCGCTTCTTCATAGACGGTCACGTCCGATGCGCCTTTGGCCCGGCTCATGGCGAAATTGACGACTTCCTTGTCGCGCACCTTGCTGATCGAGGTGCGTTCGGAAAAGCCATCGCGCACCGTGGCGACATCGGCGAGCTTGATCGTGCGCCCGCCACCAAGCTGGATCTGGCGCTGGCTCAGGGCATAGGCATCTTCGCTGTTGCCGAGCACGCGGACTGACTGGCGCGTACCGCCGACCTCGGCCATGCCGCCGGCCGCATCGATGTTACTCTGGCGCAGAACCCCGTTTATCTGGCTGGCAGTGACGCCGAGAGCCTGCATGCGCGGCAGGTCCAGGATAACCTCGATTTCGCGGTCGACCCCACCGAAGCGATTCACCTCGGCCATGCCCTCGATACCAAGCAATTGCTTGGCCACGGTGTCGTCGATGAACCAACTGAGCCCCTCGAGCGTCATGTCGTCGGCCTCGACCGCATAAATCGCGAGGAAGCCGCCGGAGATTTCCTCTTTGGTCACGCGCGGCTCGAGGATCCCGTCGGGCAGTGACCCGCGGATGGTATCGACCGCATTCTTGACTTCAGCGACCGCATCGTTGGGATCGGTCCCGATCTCGAACTCGATGAAAGTGCTCGAATTCCCTTCGCGCGCGGTCGAGTTGATCGACTTGACGCCGTTGATCGAGCGCACTGCGCTTTCGACGCGCTGGGTAATCTGGTTTTCGATCTCGGTCGGCGCGGCGCCGGGTTGCGAGACCGAGACATTCACGGCGGGGAATTCGATATCCGGATTATTGACCACGTCCATCCGGGCGAAGCTGATCAGCCCTGCGAGCAGAAGCGCGGTAAAGGCTACCAGCGGAATAACCGGGTTGCGAATGGACCAAGCGGAAATATTACGGAAATTCATCGAGTTACCCCGCCTCAGTCAAGTTTGGCCAGTTGAGTTCTGACCGTCTCGCCTTCGGTAAGGAAACCGCCGGCGCGAAGCACCACGCGTTCGGAACCGCTGAGCCCGTCGGCGATGACGATGCCCTTCGCCGTGACGGTCCCGGTCGTCACCGGGCGACGCTCGGCCTTGTCTTCGCCATTGACGATGAGAACGTAATCGCCCTCGCGGTCGGAAAGAACCGCGCTTTCGGGCAATATCGGGGCGACGACGGTGCCGCTGGCGATCGTCGCGGTGGCGAACCCCCCGGGACGCAGGCCGGGCGCATAAGCGAGCGCGATCCGCGCCGTACCCTGGCGATCCTGCTGGTCGATGGTCGGAGATATCTGCCAGACCTGACCCGTGAAAAGCTTGTCGGTACCGATGGGCCGGATTTGCGCGCTGGTGCCCACCGAAATCGCGGCCAGCGAATCTTCGTTGAGGCGGGCAAGCATTTCCATCTCGCCGCCGCGCGCGATCCGGAACAGCGCGGGCGAGCCGGCGCCCACGGTTTGCCCCGTTTCCACGTTGCGTTCGAGGACATAGCCCGAAGCCGGAGCGAGAACGTTAAGCCGCGCGGTACGGGCACGCAGTTCGCGCAATTGCGCCTGGGCCACGCGAACGCGCGCCGCGGCAGCGTCGCGCGTCGCGGTAAGCCGATCGACATCCGCCGTGGATACGAAGCCGCGCTCGACGAGCTGAAGGGCGCGGTCCAGATTGGCCTGGGCAAGATTGGCATCGGCCTGAGCGACCTGGACTTGCGCAGCGGCGCTTTGCACTTGCTGCGACTGAACCGAGCGGTCGATGCTGGCCAGAACCTGGCCCTGACGCACCCAGTCCCCCGCATCGACGGGAACCGACACGACCCGGCCGCCCTCGCCGACGACGCCGACCGGCATTTCGCGGCGCGCAGCCAAGGTCCCGGTGGCGGTTATCTGGCCTTCGACGGTGGTCTTGCCCGGCTTGACGACCGTGACGGTTGGCGCCTGGGCATTCTTGTCACCCGCCGGGGTCGCCGTTCCGCCGCCGCGCATGACGAAATAGGCCGCGATGGCCAGCCCCAAGACGAGGAGCAAACCGATGATGACGATCTTACGCCGATCGGAACGCCGCTTTTCCCCGATCTTGTCGGCATCCGGTTCGATCCCCACCGTAATGGGCTCGCCCTTTTCGGCTATCACTCCGGATTCGTAATTCATATCGTACCTTGCCCCAGAAGCGCTGCGAACGAGAAGTGTGTTACATCACTATATCACTCAGCGCAAGAATTTCGCAAACGGGCGATATACCGCGCGTGATAGCAGGGCAATCGAGGGTTCGACCGGGGGCATGTACGACAGGACGAATGTCGCTTTGTGATCACAGGCGCGGAGCCATACCTGCATGGACGAAAGACGAAAAAACGGGGCGCGGCACCTTGCAATGCCCGCCCCGTCTTTCAAGTCGGTAAAACGAAGACGTTTAACGAACGCGTCCGCGCTGAACCATATTGGCGATACCCAGCAGGACGATGGCGCCCAGCAAAGACATCAGCAGCCCCGGAACGCTGAATTCGGTAAGTGTTGCGCCGATACCGATGAGCGATCCGATCCACTTGCCGATAAAAGAACCGACAATGCCAACGACGATGTTCCAGAAAATGCCCATCGAGGCGTCGCGGTTCATTACCAGGCTTGCAAGCCAACCAATAATACCACCAACGATAATCGCGATAATCCAAGCCATTACAATTCCTCCTCTAAACCCGTCTCTATACGCCCCTCCAACGGACGGGCGGGACGAGCGGTTCCCCGGTTCGGTCCGGCGATGCTGGAAGAGCGTATGGAAGGGGGCGTTGGTTCCCGCATCCGCGCGGGGCGGCTTCAGTATTTGAGCTGGCGTTCGTAGAGGTCGCGATAGTGCTGGATACGCGTGACCCGCAGGCCCTGCATGCCTGACCGATCGACAGCGCGCTGCCAGGATGCGAATTCTTCCAGGCTCAGCGAATAGCGCTCCAGCACTTCGTCAATCGTCAGCAGACCGCCATTGACCGCAGCCACGACTTCGGCCTTGCGTCGAACAACCCAGCGCTTCGTATCGGGCGAAGGCAGGTCGTCAAGGGTCAACGGCTCCCCGAGGGGGCCGATAACCTGTGCAGGGCGGATGTCCTGGTTTTCGATCATTCTCTCTCTCTGTCGCCTTGGACCGCATCGTTCGCGGCATTTCCAAGACCTAGACCGACAGCTTTGCCATCGCTTAAAATATCGTGGTTAACGGCCGATTTACCTTCTTCGTGGCTCTCGCGCCGTGCCTCCCCGAATGCGTTGAACCCCGCATCGACCTTGTCGAGTTCGTCTCGCAGGTCCCGAGTCGCGGCCAGCCTGGCCACCAGATCGGTCCAGCGCATTCGGTGCAAAACCGAGCTTTCGCGCGGATCCTCGCAGGATTTACCCTTGATACGGCCCTCGAACATGTCGGCTGGATTAAGGCTGCATGGTAAAGGATCCGTGAAAGGTCGTTCAGGGAGCATACGGTGCCCTACTGGCGGTTCGATGCCGATCGGTGTATGCGTGCCGCATGCCCACAACCACAAGCCTTTCGCCGGATCAGGCCGCCGCGTTGTTCGACCTGCCGAGACCGGCAGCCGAATGCCGTATCGTCGTCGCCATGTCCGGCGGGGTCGACAGCTCGGTCGTCGCCGCGCTCGCCGCGCGTACGGGTGCCGAGGTGATCGGTATTACGCTGCAGCTTTACGATTACGGTGCAGCCACGGGGCGCAAAGGCGCTTGTTGCGCCGGCGACGACATACGCGACGCGCGTGCGGTGGCCGAACGGCTCGGTATCGCGCATTATGTGCACGATCACGAGAGCGCCTTTCGTGAGGAAG
>CAMYIQ010000067.1 GCA_947258465.1 uncultured Erythrobacter sp. | reverse complement strand
GCTTGGCGATGAAGTTCTGATGCTTCCTGGCCGAATCCTTGCGGCGGCCTGGCAGGATATCTACGGCGAAACACTGGAGTTGGACGAATGACCAAGAGCTATGGCGAAGGCGATGCCTTCCCCGATTTTTCGATGGAAACCCCCGATGGCGGCACGGTGACTAAGGCCGATCTCGCGGGAAAGAAGGCGGTGATCTTCTTCTATCCCAAGGACAATACGCCCGGCTGCACCACCGAAGCGAAGGACTTCACCGCGCTCAAATCGGAATTCGACAAAGCCAATACGACCCTGCTCGGCGTCAGCAAGGATTCGGCCAGGAAGCATCAGAACTTCATCGCCAAGCACGACCTTACTGTCGATCTCGCCACCGATGCGCAGGAAGGTGGGCTGTCCGACGAACTCGGCGTCTGGGCTGAAAAGAAGATGTACGGAAAGACCTTCATGGGCATGGTCCGCTCGACCTATCTTCTGGGCGAAGACGGCACGATCTTGCGGGTTTGGCCCAAGGTGAGGGTCAAGGGGCACGCCGAGGAAGTGCTCGGAGCCGTTCGTTCGGCATGACAGCGGCGCGTCGCTCGGTCGCGGCCGCGATCCGCAATGCGCTGCTCACTGGCGATGCACGGGGCAAGGTGTTCGCGGCGCGGCAGGTAGCGCGCGACTGGCGGCTTGGGCGGCTCGATTTCGTTTTCGATGTCGCCATGCCCGACCGCCCGGCATGGCCAGCCGCGCTCGAACTTCTGCCGCCGGGTCGAATGCCCCGGCGCGGCAAAATGGGCTCGCAGCGCAACCGCATCGCGCTTTGGCATGCTCTCGCGCATATCGAATTCGTTGCGATCGACCTCGCGCTCGATATGGCGGGCCGCTTCGGCGAATCGATGGGCGAAACCTTCGTGTCGGACTTCCTCGCGGTGGCAGCCGACGAAGCGATGCACTTCGCGCTGATCGCCCGCAAACTCGATTCGCTAGGCAGCGGCTACGGATTGTTGCCTGCGCACGATGGGCTGTGGAGCGCGGCGCAAGACACGGCGCACGATGTTGCCGCGCGGCTCGCGATCTTTCCCATGGTTCTCGAGGCGCGCGGCCTCGATGTCACGCCTGCGACACTCGCAAGGGTAAGGGCGCAAGGCGATGAAAACGGGGCGAAAATTCTCGAGCGAATCCTTGACGACGAAATCCGCCATGTCGCAGCCGGTTCCAAGCACTTTCACACCGTTTGCAAGGCGCGCGGCGAGAACCCACGGGAATCGTGGCAGAAATTGGTCGAGATGCATTTTACCGGAGAGCTGAAAGGGCCGTTCAACGACTCAGCGCGTTTGGCAGGCGGCCTGCCGCGCGACTTCTACGCGGCTATTGCCTGATTAACTTTTTCACTCATAACCCATACTCACGAGACGCCGGGGGGTTCCGGCAGTGACTTTAAAAGATGGCAAAGCGGCACGGGACGCCGGATTTGCCAGGGATCAAACAGGCGCGGCAAAGCGCCGGATGGACGGGTTAGCATGAACAACAAGCGCATTACGCTTGTCCTCGCATCGGTCGCAGCAGCTTTCGGCATCGCCGCGGCGCCGGCCCATGCGCAGGATACCAACACCGCCGCCGTCGGCGCTATCGACATGAGCAAGGTTGCGGCGCCCGGACGGGGTGGCGACGATGCGCAGTTCCAGCAGCTCTTCGCGCAGTGGGACAAGCTCGATCGCTCGACGCCCGCCGCTGCGAGCGTTTCGGTGCCTTCGCGCATGCCGCTCGATAACACGGTCCTCACCAGCGACTACGGCATGCGTACGCATCCGGTTCTGGGTGGCCGCCGCAGCCACAAGGGCGTCGATCTTGCCGCGCCGACCGGCACGCCGATCTACGCCACCGCCGATGGCTATGTCAGCAAGGCGCAGTGGTTTTCGAGCTACGGCAAATATGTCTCGATCGAGCACGGGGTCAATCTGCAGACCCGTTTCGCGCATATGTCGCGCATCGCGGTCGAAGCCGGGACGCGCGTCAAGAAAGGCGATATCATCGGTTATGTCGGTTCGACCGGCCGTTCGACCGGCCCGCACCTGCATTACGAAGTCCGCATCGATGGCAAGGCCGTAAACCCGGTGCCCTATATGGTCGAATCGGAAGCGCAGCGCGCCTTCGCCTTGGCGACCGGCACGGGCGGCCAGGGTGATGGCGACGAAAACTGAGCCAATCGGCCCCTCGGGCTTCGCAAAAAGGGCGGTGGGAGCGATCCCGCCGCCTTTTTTCTTGCCCGAGCGAGAGGCTTAGGTAGGTTTCGTTGCGAAACCGGACGAGTCCGCATGCACGACGGATCGCCGGAGAGGAGAGAGACAGACCGATGCATCCCGTCACCCACGCGCAGACGCGCCCCGACCACCCCGCGATCATCATGGCCGCCAGCGGCGAGACCGTGACCTTCGGCGAGATGGACGATTATGCCAACCGCTTCGCGCAGCTCTTGCGCGCGCGCGGGCTGGGGCGCGGAGACCACTTCGCAGTGCTGATGGAAAACAATGCGCATTATCTGCAAGTGGTCTGGGGATCGCAGCGCGCGGGCACGATGCTGGTGCCGATCTCGACCCGGCTGACGGCGCCCGAAATAAGCTACATCCTCAAGGATGCGGGCGCGAAATTCCTGCTGACGACGACCACATTCGCCGAGGTGATCGAGGGCGTGCGCGCCGAATGCGCCGACCTGCCCCTGCTGATCGTGGATGGCGAGGGCGAGGAGGATTTCGAAGCCGCCCTGGCCGCGCAGCCAGCCGAACCGATTCCCGATCAGGCGCCGGGTCAGTACATGCTCTATTCCTCGGGCACGACGGGCCGGCCCAAGGGCGTGAAGCCCGCCCCGCCCGAAGACGACGATATTCTCGCCACCAATCCGCTGGTCGCGCTGGCGATCATGGGCGCGGGCATGCCCGCCGATGGCAGTATGGTCTACCTGTCGCCCGCCCCGCTTTACCACGCGGCCCCGCTCGGCTGGGGCACTACCGCGCAGCGGCTCGGCGGAACGGTCGTGGTGATGGAAAAGTTCGAACCCGAACACGCGCTGGAGACGATCGAGAAATACAAGGTCACCGACAGCCAGTGGGTGCCGACCCATTTCGTCCGCATGCTCAAGCTCGATCCCGAATTGCGCACCAAATACGATCTGTCGAGCCATAAGCGCGCCCTCCACGCCGCCGCGCCGTGCCCGGTGCCAATCAAGCGCGAGATGATCGAATGGTGGGGGCCGATCATCAACGAATATTACGCCGGGTCCGAAGGAATCGGCATGACCCTGATCAAGGCCGAAGACTGGCTCACCCATCCCGGCAGCGTCGGCAAGGCGATCCATGGGACACTGCATGTCTGCGGGCCGGATGGCGAGGAACTGCCGCCGGGGCAGGACGGGCTGCTGTTTTTCGAGAACGCCAACATCCCGACCTATCACAACGATCCCGACAAGACCCGCGAGGCGATGCACCCCAAGGGCTGGATGACGCTTGGCGATATCGGGCATGTCGACGAGGACGGCTATCTCTACCTCACCGACCGCAAGAGCCACATGATCATTTCCGGCGGGGTGAATATCTATCCGCAGGAGATCGAGAACCTGCTGATCACGCACGACAAGGTGATGGATGCGGCGGTCATCGGCGCGCCCTGCCCCGATTTCGGGGAGAAAGTCGTCGCCGTGGTCCAGCCGGTGGATATGGCCGAGGCAGGCGATGCGCTGGAAGCGGAGCTGCGCGATTTCCTGGCCCCCACCCTCGCCAAGATCAAGATGCCCAAACTGTTCGATTTCCGCGCGCAATTGCCGCGCGAGGCAAATGGCAAGCTCTACAAACGCGAATTGCGCGACGAGTATCTGCGCAAGGCGGAGGAAGAGACGGAGCAGGCCTGAGGGCAGCGGCGGAGAGGGCTGCGCAGCACGGCCACGCCGCGCGTTCGCCATATGGGAATCCGCCACTTGCCCCGCGACTCCGCTGCGCTAGAACAGGCGCCAGGGAGGCCTTTCGTGACCAATACGCTCTATTTCGGCGATAATCTGCATGTCCTGCGCGATCATATCGCCAGCGAGAGCGTCGACCTCGTCTATCTCGACCCGCCGTTCAACTCGAACGCCAATTACAATATCCTGTTCAAGTCGCCCGAAGGCGCGCAGTCGGAAAGCCAGATCGAGGCGTTCGAAGATACCTGGCACTGGAACGACAGCGCGGAGGACGCCTTCGACGAGGTCATGCGCAGCGGCAATACCGATGCCTTCACGTTGTTGCGGGCCATGCGCGATTTCCTCGGCGACAACGACATGATGGCCTATCTCGCCATGATGGCGGTGCGGTTGATCGAACTGCACCGGGTGTTGAAGCCGACCGGATCGCTCTATCTGCACTGCGACCCGACCGCGAGCCATTACCTTAAGTTATTGTTAGATGGCGTGTTCGGGGCGACGAACTATCGAAACGAGATCGTTTGGAAGCGCACCAGCGGACACAGCAGTGCCCGTCGCTGGGGTCCTGCTCACGACACCTTGCTATTCTATTCAAAATCCGACGATTTCACATGGAATCCCGTTCTTCAATCACACGATGAAGGTCACATTTCGGCAAAATACAAGACTGCGGATATCAACGGTCCGTTTATGGCGGCTGACCTCACTGGTGCAGGGACACGCACCGGTGACTCGGGTCGGCCGTGGCGAGATTTCGACCCTACGGAGATGGGCAGGCATTGGGCCGTGCCCAAAAAGATTCCCGATGAGCTCGTCGATACGACCAATTGGGAATCCCTGTCCTCCCAAGAAAAGCTTGAGCGCCTTGATGACGGCGGCGTTATTTATTGGCCGAAGAAGGAGGGCGGGTTTCCACGCTTCAAGCGCTACTTGACTGCGGGCGTATCCATTCAGTCCGTCGTCACCGACATTTCACCGCTCAATTCACAAGCCCAAGAACGCCTCGGTTACCCCACGCAAAAACCGCTCGCGCTGCTCGAACGCATTATCGCCGCCTCCTCCAACGAGGGCGATGTCGTGCTCGACCCGTTTTGCGGCTGCGGCACGGCGGTCCATGCGGCGCAGAAGCTGGGGCGGCAGTGGATCGGGATCGATGTTACCCATCTCGCCGTGGGCCTGATCGAAAAGCGCATGAAGGAAGCCTTCCCCGCACTCGAATTCGAAGTGAAGGGCCGCCCGCAATCGCTCGCCAGCGCGCAGGATCTCGCCAAGCGCGACAAGCACCAGTTCGAGCTGTGGGCGCTCAGCGTCGTCGATGCCGATCCGTGGAAGGGCGGACGCAAGGGGCCGGACGGCGGGATCGACGGCATCATCTGGTTCAAGCCCGACGGCAAGAAGACCGAAAAGGCCATCGTCGAGGTCAAGGGCGGCGCCACCGGCGTGAAGGATGTGGGCCGTCTCGCCCAGGTGATGGAGCGCGAAGGGGCGAAGATCGGGGTGCTGATTACAAATCAACTTCCCACCCGAGCGATGGAACGCGATGCGGCGGCGGTCGGTGTCTGGGAGAATGAATATACCGGGCGCAAGCATCCGCGCCTGCAGATCATCACGCTCGCCGAACTGTTCCAGAACAAGCGCCCCGACATTCCGTGGGTCGACACCAGCGTGGCCAAGAAGGCCAGGCGGGAGGATACGACCGAGCAGGGTAAGCTGCTGTGACGGACCTGCCTCGGCACGACGATTTTATGGTCCCGACGCTGAAAGTGCTTGCTTCGCACGGTGGCTCGGCAACCAATGAGGAAATCGAAGAGGCGCTGGTCGAAGCTCTCGGGCTGACTGCCGAGCAAATGGCAATGACCTATGAAGGTTCGGGCGCTCTCATTGCTCCGGATCGCGTGGCGTGGGCGCGAAGCTATCTCAAATATCCAGGTTTCGTAGACAATCCCAAGCGCGGAGTATGGGTGCTCACCGACGATGGTCGCGCTGCGATGACGCTTACGGAAGAAGAAGTAAGGAAG
>CAMYIQ010000066.1 GCA_947258465.1 uncultured Erythrobacter sp. | reverse complement strand
CATTCGCCAGAATGCCGACCGAACTGACACCTTCTTCCTTCAGCATGTCCACAAGCGCCGGGCCGGTACGATCCGGAATGGCAGAGGTCGGGAACCAGATGTTCCCCGGCTCGACTTCGCGGATTGCGACGGAGGCTGCGGTGTTGCCGACCATCGGGAAACCGTACTGTTCCACCACGCCGGCGATATTGAGGTGATGCGGCGTCCCCCACGGGGCAAGCAGCAGGTCGACCTCGTCTTCGTTGATCAGCTTCTCGTAAATCTGGGCCGATTTCACCGGATCGGATTCATCGTCATACCAGATCAGTTCAACCGGGCGTTTCTCCCCCGCGACATTCAGGCCGCCATCGGCATTTACCTGCTCGGCCCATAATTCGTAGGCCGTAACCTGCGATGGCGCCGCCTTCGAAAACAGACCCGTATTCGCGATGGAGTACCCGATCTTCACCGGCTCGGCGGCCTGGGCCGAGAATGACAGGGCCAGCATCGCCGCAATGGCGAGACCGGACTTGAGCGACTTAAACATTCTCTATCTCCCTCTGTTCAAGTGCGAATGGACATTCCGTTCAGCAAACGGGTTCAGCCGGTTTTCCCGGTCGTTTTTGGCTCGAAATTTCGAACATGGGCAACTGCCGCCCTGACCCAGGCGCCGTTCGGCTCTCCCGAGGCATAGCTGGCTTCCAGATGATCGCAGTCTTCAAGTTCCAGAGTCTCGGTCCGCACGCCCATTGCGGCTAATTTCTCCGCGAAGTTTCGGGCCTGTGTTATCAGATGCGGGAAGTCCTTCGACCCGAACGCGATCAGGAATGGCGGCGCGTCCGCACGGATGTGCGTGAGCGGTGATGCCGGCGCCTCATTGCCCAATTCGGGATCGCCCAGGAACCTTGGTCGCATGGAAAGTCCCGACCCTTCCCCGAAAAGATAGGTCCCGGATATCGGCAGGGCGGACTTGATCACATTTGTCGGGACATCATGCGCGGTTTGCCAGTCCGTTCGAAGAGCCAGCAGGGCGGACAAATGCCCCCCCGCGGAATGCCCCGCGACATGGATCTGTTCCGGATCTCCGCCAAATTCGGCAATATGCCGCCATGTCCAGGCGATGGCCTTCGCGCAGTCGTCGAACTGGGCTGGATATACGTGAACCGGAGCCAGCCGGTAGCCGAAGGAGACAACCGTAATCCCCTGTGCCGTCAGCGCAGGCGCCATGAACGCCATCCATTCCTTGTAGCCGTTGGTCCAACCGCCGCCATGGATCAGACAAAGAACGGGCCCCGCGGGCTTTTCGGCACGATAGACGGCAACCGACTGATACGCATCGTCGCCGAGGGCAATATCGGTCCCTTCCACATCGGCACCAAGACGCATGACCTCGGCGTGATAGCGTTCGCCGATGGCGGAGAACGGTTCCTGCACGGGATAATCCTCAGGCCGCATCATTCGTCTCCAGCATCGCGTGGAAAATCTTTTCTGGTTTCATCGGCAGGCTATTCAATCGGCTTCCGATGGCATCGGCGACGGCATTCGCGATCGCGGCCGGCACCGGCACAAGCCCGACCTCGCCGGCCCCTTTCGCACCAAAGGGACCGTCCGGTTCCGGCGCATCGACGATGGTCGTATGCATCCGATAGGGCGAGTCGAGTGACGTCGGCACCTTGTAGTCCAGCAGCGTCGGGTTCGCGAGTTTCGGGCCGTCCCAGACCATTTCCTCCGACAGGGCGAAACCCATGCCTTGGACGAAGCCGCCATCCATCTGGCCAACCACCATCGACGGATTGATTGCCCGACCGACATCGACCGCACACCAGACCTCATCGACTTCCGTCTTGCCGCTGACCTCATCAGTCAGGGTGTCGACAATGGTACAGATGAAGCTGTAAACCCCGATTTGGGGGAACGGCAGCCCCTTCGCAACAGCACGTTTGGGATCGATCGTCGGTTGATCAAAGACCAGCGTATTGTGCCCGACAATCGGCCCGCCCGCAGCCCAGTGGGCGCGCAGCGAAATTTCGTGGAAGCTCACTTCCTTGTCGGACCCATTGACGCCGACGACCCCGCCGGGGCGCAGCTCCAGATCCTCCACCGCGCATTCCAGCATTTGGGACGCGTATTGCTTCAGCTGTTTCTCGACCTCGCCAGCGGCACCGACGACGGCGCGGCCGGTCGTATAGGTCACCCTGCTCGCGGTCGTGCCCCAATTATATGGGGACCCGTCCGTATCCGGACTGGATAGGCTGATCTTCTCGACCGGTATGTTCAACGCTTCGGCGCAGATCTGAACCAGGACCGTATCCGACCCTTGGCCGATATCGACCGCACCGGTGTTCAGGACGACCGAACCGTCTTCGAGCACCCGAACGATTGCCCCGGTCCCCAGCAAACCCGAGATATGGGCCCCCAGGGCGACACCGGTTCCGCGCCGCTTCCCTTTCGGGGTTGGGCGGTCATGCCTGGAATCCCAGTTCGAGTCCTTACGCGCCGCGGCAATGCATTCCGCGAGCCCGTTCGACGCCACCTTGCCGCCCCCAAACCACGGATCACCGGGCTGCATCAGATTCTTTTCCCGCAGATCCAGCGGATCCATGTCGAGTTTCGCCGCGATCTCGTCAATCTGCTGTTCGCTGGCGAAAGAAACCTGTGGATTACCGAAACCGCGATAGGCCCCGAACCGCATCTTGTTGGTGTAGACCAGCCGGCCGTGGCATTTGGTATTCGGAAT
>CAMYIQ010000065.1 GCA_947258465.1 uncultured Erythrobacter sp. | reverse complement strand
CATGGGTTCCGGCCACGGCAACGGTCGACTTCAGCCGCATGAGCTCGGCCAGCATTTCCGCACGGCGCACAACCGGGATGCGGTTCTCCAGCGCAAAGGCGACTTCGGGATTGGTGCGTTTGACGGCCGTGGATGTCACGACCACCGCCGCGCCTTCGACGTTTTCGGGCGAATGGCCAATGGCGATCTTTATCCCGCGTTCGCGCAGGCGTTCGACCGTCGGCCCTTCCCTCATGTCGGAACCCTGCACCTGGTAGCCGAGATTATCCATCACCTCGGCGATGCCCGACATGCCGATGCCGCCAATGCCGACGAAGTGAATCGTGCCGATACTTGTCGGGACGCCTCTCATTTCGTGATCTCCCGGGTCGCGCCCTGGCCTGCGGCCATGCCCTGCGAAGCGCCGCGCGCATTGTTGCCGCCCACGCGGATCACATCCATCATGTCCGCCCCGCCGAAACTCTCGACGAGATCGGCAAGATCCTGGGCCGCCCGGGGCCGGCCGCAATTCCACGCCGCATGCGCCGCTTTGGCGAGCCCCTGCGGATTTTCCGCCAATGCCTTGATCTGCTTGGCCAGCTCCTTGCCGGAAAAACGCTCCTGCCTGATCATCCGGGCCCCGCCTGCCTTGGCCAGCTCGCGTGCATTGGCGGCCTGGTGGTCGTCGGTCGCGATCGGCAGAGGGATAAGGATCGCCGGACGTCCGACAGCGGTCAGCTCTGCAATCGTCGAAGCGCCCGCTCGCCCGATGAACAGATGTGCATCGGCAAGCCGCGCGGCCATGTCGTCGAAATAGGTCGCCAGTTCCGCCGGGATGCCATGGTTGCGATAACGCTCGCGCACTGCATCCAGATCTTCAGGCCGGCATTGCTGAGTGACTTGGAGCCGCTGGCGCAATGCGGGCGGAAGCATGGAAAGGCCATCCGGGACGACTTCCGACAGCACGCGGGCGCCCTGGCTGCCGCCTGTCACCAGCACGCGCAACAGACCGTCTTCGGTAAAGGCGGGAAACGGCTCTTCGCGCAGCGACAGCACACCCGCCCGCACCGGATTGCCGACAAGATGGACCTTTTCCGCATGTTTCGTATCGAGCCGCTCGACTTCCGGGTAAGCGGTTGCGATCGCCTGCACGCGGCCAGCGAACAAACGGTTCACGCGGCCCAGAACGGCGTTCTGTTCATGCACGACGGTCGGCACACCCGCGCTCGTCGCCGCAAGGATTGCCGGCAGCGAAGGGTAGCCGCCGAAACCGACCACCGCGCTCGGCTCGAAGCTGTCGAACAGACGCAACGCCATGCGGCGGCCCTCGAGAACCGCCATCAGCCCCTTGAACCAGGTGAGCGGATTGCGGCCGAACCGCCCTGCGGGAATGACATGCGCGGGCAGGAAGTCGGGCTTGCCGGGAATGTCGGTGCCGCGCGCATCGGTAATCAGCGCCACATGGTGCCCGCGCCGTTCCAGCTCGGTAGCCAGCGCGAAGGCGGGCAGCAGGTGTCCGCCCGTGCCGCCAGCGGCGAGGACATAGTGGCGATTTGCGCCGGTCATGGATGTATCTCCCGCCGTGCGGAACCCGTCTGGTCTTTCATCGGGGCCGTCTGCCCTAAGCCGAGCCTGTCGCCAAGTCCCCTGGTCTTGCTTTTCAGGAACGGATTGCGCCGGGTGACCGCCAGCATCAGCCCGACATTGAGACAGATCGCGATTGTCGATGACCCGCCATAGCTCACCAGCGGCAGAGTCATCCCCTTGGAGGGGAAAAGCTGCAGATTAACAAGGATGTTGATGAAGGCCTGTCCGCCGAGCAGTGCGATGAGCCCCGCCCCGGCCAGCAGCGCGAACAAATCCTCCTCGTCGATCAGACGCATGAGAACCCGCACCACGATCGCCAAATAAAGCAGTACGATCAGCCCGCAGGCGATCAGGCCGAATTCCTCGCCGATCACGCTGAAAATATAGTCGGTATGGGCTTCCGGCAGGCTCATCTTGCGGATGCCGAGACCGTAACCCGCTCCCGTCCAGCCACCGGCGAGCAATGTGCGGCTGGCAAGATCGACCTGGTCGAAAGCCGTGCCCCCGCCGAGAAAAGCGTCGATGCGGTGGCGGGCATTGTCGTAGAGAAAATAGGTCGCGGTGAGGGCGACGATCCCGCCACCGACCACTGCACCGAGCCGTTTCACGTCGACGCCCGACAGCACCACCATCACGAACCAGACGCCGCCGAACAGGATCGTACCGCCGAGATTGGGCTGCATCATCATCAACCCCGCGATCAAGGCCAGATAGCCAGTGGCGATCCCAAGCACCGGCAGGTTGGGATCGCGCATGCGCCAGCTCAAGATCCACGCCATCACGATGGCGAAGCCGGGCTTGAGAAACTCTGAAGGCTGGAACTGTACGCCCAGACTGATCCAGCGCCGAGCCCCGTTGATTTCCACCCCGATTACGGGAACGAGGAATAGCAGCACCGTCATGACCGCCGCGAGCAATATCCCGAGACGCCGCGCATTCTCACGCGCCAGCATCGAAATTCCGAGCATGGTTCCCAGCGCCAGGACCTGCCAGGCAAGATGCCGGTAGAAGAAATAGAGCGGGTCGAGCGTCTCGCTCGAGGTCGAAAGCCGATCGGCACTCGCCGGGCTGGCGGCTGCCACGGCAATCGTGCCGAAGCTCATCAGCAGCAGGACCAGCAATAGCAGCACACGGTCGATCTCGCGCCACCAGATCTTGAGCTCGGACCAGCGCGAAAGCTTGCCCTTGGGGATATGCGCGGGCTGGCGCTTGCCGGGAACATAGGGCTGCATGGTCGAGTTCACCTCAGCCCCTCCACCAGCGCGCGGAAGTGCTCGCCGCGCTTTTCGAAGTCGGCATACTGGTCGAAACTGGCGCAGGCGGGCGAGAGGAGGACGGTGTCGCCCGGCTCGGCCGTGTTCGATGCCTTGAGCACCGCTTGTTCCAGCGTGTTCGACTGCGTGATCGGAACACGGTCTTCCAGCAGCGCGGCAAAGTCCGGCCCCGCCTTCCCGATGGTATAGGCAGCCTTGACGTTACCGAGTTCGGCCTCGCACTCGCCCAGCCCCGGCTCTTTGGCGAGCCCGCCAACGATCCAGTGGACATTGTCGAATGCCGCCAGCGCGGGCGCGGACGCGGCGGTATTGGTCCCCTTGCTGTCGTTGACATAGGCGACACCGGAGATTTCGGCGACACGCTCCATGCGGTGCGCGAGACCTCGGTAACTCTCAAGTCCCGCGCGGATTTGCTTTCCGGACAGGCCCAGAATGTCGCAGACCTCGATGGCCGAAGCGGCGTTCTCCAGATTGTGGGGGCCTTGCAGCGATGGCCAATCCGCCTGCTCGCCTGGTTCGAAACCCCTGTTTTTCAATACATCCTCGAGGATGCTCGCAATCGTTCCTTCGGCAAATTGGCCCAACACCCGCGCATCGGTAAACCGGGCGATGGAATTCTGGCCGCGCGTCTGCATCGCAAGCAAACGCGACTTGCTGGCCGCATATTTCGCGAAGTCTCCATCGTACCGGTCGAGATGATCCGGTGTGATGTTGAGCAGCACGGCCACGTCGCAATCGAGCGAATAGGTCAGGTCGATCTGGTAGCTCGACAGTTCGAGAACATAGACCCCGCCCTCCGGCAGCGGCTCCTGTTCGAGGATCGGCAGGCCGATATTGCCGCCCATGGTGGTCGGCACGCCTGCAGTCTTGAGGATGTGGTGGACCAGCGAAGTGGTGGTCGACTTGCCGTTGGTGCCGGTGATCCCGACGACCTTGTGCGGCGGCAGCTCCGCCCTCGCCTGCGCGAAGAGTTCCACATCGCCGATCACCGGCACGCCGAAGCTGCCGGCATGCGGCTTGATCGGATGGGTGTTGAGCGGGACGCCGGGACTGACGACGACGCCAGCATAGCCGGTCAGGTCCGCTTCCAGCGGATCGGCGATGGCGCAGCGCCCGGCATAGGGTTCGCGCGCCTCGGCCCGGTCGTCCCACACCAGTACGTCGGCACCGGCCGTCAGCAGCGCCTCGACCGTGGCCCGGCCGGACCGCGCGAGGCCGAGCACCGCGTATTTCTTGTCCTTCCAGGCGGGCGAGGTGATCATCGTAGCTTGAGCGTCGCGAGCCCCATGAGTGCGAGCACGATCGACACGATCCAGAAACGGATCACAACCTTGCTCTCCGACCAGCCGAGCTGTTCGAAATGGTGGTGAATCGGTGCCATGCGGAAGACGCGCTTTCCTGTGCGCTTGAACCAGAACACCTGGATGATGACGCTGAGCGCCTCGAACACGAACAGGCCGCCGACGATGGCAAGCACGATCTCGTGATGCGTCGCCACCGCGATCGCGCCCAACGCGCCGCCGAGGGCCAGCGACCCCGTGTCGCCCATAAACACCGCGGCTGGCGGCGCGTTGAACCACAGGAAGGCGAGCCCCGCCCCCATGATTGCGGCGCAGAAGATCGCCAGTTCGCCCGCGCCCGCGACATGCGGGATGCCGAGATAGTCGGAATAGTCAACGCGGCCCACGAGATAGGCGATCAGCGCGAACGTGCCCGCCGCGATGATGACCGGCATGGTCGCAAGCCCGTCCAGCCCGTCGGTCAGGTTCACGGCATTGCCCGCCCCGACGATCACGACGGCGGCGAAGACATAGTAGAACACACCCAGCTCGACCCCGAAATCGTTGACGAAGGGGACATAGACGAACGTATTGATCTGGCTGACCGTGATGTAGGCGGCCACCCCCGCCACCGCGAATTCCATCAGTAACCTGACTCGCGCGGAGACGCCCTTGTGGCTGGCCTTGGAAACCTTGTCGTAATCGTCGAGGAAGCCGATCAGGCCGAAACCCAGCGTGACCGCGAGACACGCCCAGATGAACGGGTTGCGCAGATCCATCCACACCAGCACCGACAGCGACAGGCTGATCAGGATCATCAGCCCGCCCATGGTCGGTGTGCCGCGCTTGGCGAGGTGCGATTGCGGGCCGTCCTCACGGATCGGCTGCCCCTTGCCCTGCCGCACACGCAGCATGTCGATGAAACGCGGGCCGATCACCAGGCCGATCACCAGCGCGGTCATCAGCGTCGCCCCGGCGCGGAAGGTCTGATAGCGCACGAGGTTGAAGATGCCTTCGAAATTCAACCATTCGGCGAGGAGATAAAGCAAGCAAGCCTCTCGTCGCGTCAGCCGACGCGGGTGAAATGATCCACGAGCCGGCCGAGACCGACCGAGTTGGAGCCCTTGACCAGAATGGCATCGCCCGCAACGACACCGAAGTCCTCGAGCAGCTCGATCGCCTCGTCGGCACTATCGCAATGCGCGTAGGCAAGCGGCTTGCCAAGCGCGGTGTTCTGCGGTTTCCCCAATTCCTGCGCGAGCACGCGCATCTCGTCGCCAACCAGCAACGCGTAATCGACATCGGCTTCGATGATCGGCTCGGCCAGGGCGGCGTGAAACCTGGGCGCGAAATCGCCCAATTCCTTCATCGCACCGAGCACGGCAATGCGCCGGGTCGAAGGCGTTTGGGCCAGTTGCGCAAGCGTGGCGCGCATGCTGGCGGGATTGGCATTGTAACTTTCGTCGATCAGCAGCGCCTTGCCGCCGGGAGCGTCAATGCCATGGCGCGCGCCGCGCCCCTTGAGGCCGCCCATTTCGGCAAGCGCGAGACCGGCCGCGGCCATATCGCCGCCCGCCGCCCGCACCGCCGCCATGACCGCCAGCGAGTTCACCACCCAGTGATCGCCGGGTTCGGCTACGGTGTAGCACAGCCGTCCTTCGGGGAATTCGCAGGTCACGAGACTGCCGCCATTGGCGCTGGGTATCGCGTCGAGCAGGCGCATGTCGGCAAAGCGCGCCCTGCCGAAGCTGACGACCCGCGCACCCACCCGCAGGGCCGCGAGCTTGAGCTGTTCGTAATGGGGTGTATCGGCGGGGATCACGGCAACGCCACCCGGCTCCAGTCCGGCAAAGATTTCGGCCTTGGCGTCGGCAATCGCCTCCATGCTGCCGAGGTTCTCGATATGCGCCGGGGCGATGGTGGTGATGACCGCGACATGCGGGCGCACCTGCGCCGTGAGGCGCTCGATCTCGCCCGCATGATTCATGCCCATCTCGAACACGCCGAAGCGGCTGCGCGCGGGCATGCGGGCCAGACTGAGCGGCACGCCGACATGGTTGTTGTAGCTGCGGGTCGAACGGTGCGCCGCACCGCGGCTAGCGCGCTCGAGGCTGGCGAAAATCGCTTCCTTCACGCCGGTTTTGCCCACCGATCCGGTCACGCCGATGATTGTCGCCTCGGCGCGAGTGCGGGCCGCGCGCGCCAACGCCTCGAGTGCCTCGCTGGTGTCTTTGACGAGAATGTGCGGCCATTCGACCGGGCGGTCGACGATCGCTCCGGCAGCGCCATTGGCGAAAGCCTTGTCGAGAAAGCGATGGCCATCCATCGCCTCGCCCTTGAGCGCGACGAACAGATCGCCATTGATCACGTCGCGGCTGTCCATTTCGACACCGGCAACCTGGAAATCATGGCTCGGCGTGCCCCCTACCGCTTCGGCGATGCTCTTCGCATCCCACAGCGTCAGCGGCAGCCGGTCGCGCGGATCGGCGGGCCATTCGACATAGGCCGGATGGCGCAGGATCGCGGCGCTCATGCGGCACCTCTGGCTATTTCAGCGGCGCATTCGCGCGCGACATCGACGTCGTCGAAGGGCAACACCCGCATGTTTTCTCCCGATCCGATGATCTGACCCGTTTCATGTCCCTTGCCGGCGACCAGGACGATATCGTCCGCGCCTGCTTCGGCGATGGCTGCGAGGATGGCTTCGCGACGTCCGCCAACTTCGCGCGCCTGCGGCGCTCCGGCAAGCACCTGGCGGCGGATTTCCGCAGGATCTTCGCCGCGCGGATTGTCGTCGGTAACGACAACCACATCGCTGGCCTTGGCGGCAGCCTCACCCATGGGGGCGCGCTTGCCATGATCGCGGTCGCCGCCGGCGCCGAACACCGTGATCAGCCTGCCATCGACATGCGGACGCAGCGCCGCGATCGCCGCTTCGAGCGCGTCGGGCGTGTGGGCATAGTCGACATAGACCGGCGCGCCCGAAGGCGCTATCACCGCGCGTTCGAGCCGTCCGCGCACTGGCTGCAAGCGGGCGACCGCATCCCATACCAGCCCGGCATCGATACCCGTCGCCAATGCAAGACCGGCCGCCGTGAGCGCATTCGAAACCTGATAGGCGCCGATCAGGGGCAGGTTGATCGTCCGGCTCTTGCCTTCATGCTCCACCGTCAGCGATTGGCCCAACTGGGTGGGTTCGCGCCTGGTCAGGCGGATCGCGTCGCCCTGCTCCCCGACCGTCATGACGGTCAGTCCGCGCTTTGACGCATGTTCGACCGCGCGCGCATTCCAGCCGCTTTCGCCCGAGCCCATCCACACGACGGCAGTCGCGTCATCGGATACGACTTCGTCGAACAGCCGCATCTTGGCCGCGAAATATTCTTCCATGTCGGCATGGTAGTCGAGATGGTCGCGGCTGAAATTGGTGAAACCGGCAGCCTCCACCGCCACACCCTCATTGCGATATTGCGAAAGGCCGTGGCTCGAAGCCTCATAGGCCACATGGGTCACGCCTTCGCGCGCCAGCCCGCTGAGGTTCGACAGGAAGGTGACGATGTCGGGGGTGGTCAGCCCGGTCGAGACGCTTTCGTCCGGCGTGGTCACGCCCAGCGTCCCGATACTTGCCGCGCGCTCGCCCGCCATGCGCCAGATCTGACGCGTCATTTCGACGGTAGAGGTCTTGCCGTTGGTACCGGTGACCGCGACGATATGGTCCGGCACCGGCATGAAATACTGCGCAGCCAAGGCGGCGAAAGCGCGGCGCGGCGTATCGTCGGCGATGTGGATAGCGCCTTCGACCTTCGCATCGGGCCGGGCGACCACCGCTACCGCGCCGCTCTCGATCGCGGCGGGGATGAAATCCTCGCCATTGACCTGCGAGCCCTGAAAGGCTCCGAACACCGTACCGGGCGCAACCTTGCGGTTGTCGATCGCGAAGCCGCTCACATTGGTACCGGGATCGGCATCGCAGGCAATCCCCGCCCCCGCGCAGAGCTTGGCAAGCTTCACTTGTTCGCCTCCGGGATCAGCGGCTTGATATCGGAAATATCGACGTCGCGCGTATCGTCGGGGCGCACCCCGATGAGCGGGCCGATGCGCGGAACCAGGCGGCCCACGATGGGCGCCGCGTTCCAGGCAGCGGTGCGCTGGTAGGAACTGGCCAGGGTGCCGCGCGGTTCGTCGAGCATGGCGATCACGACATAGCGCGGGCGGTCCATCGGGAAGGCGGCGGCAAAGGTCGAAACCAGCGCCGTGCGCCGATAGCCCGCCTTGCCGCCGGGCTTTTCCGCCGATCCGGTCTTGCCACCCACCCGATAACCAGGCGCATCGGCATTCCTGCCGGTACCGTAGATCGAGATCGCTCGCAAAATCTGCCGCATCCTGCTCGACGTCGAGGCTTTGAAAACCCGGCGCCCCTTGGGGGCCTCGCCCGGGCCCAGCTTTTTAAGGGTCGTCGGACGCCAGATACCACCATTGACCATCGCCGCATAGGCGCTGGCCAGATGCAAGGGGGTCACGGCGATCCCGTGACCATAGCCGATCGTCATCGAGCGCAGGCGCCGCCACTTCTCGCCTGGCCAGATCGGAAAACCCTTTGCGGGGAGCTCGATATAGGGGCGTTCGTTCATGCCGAGATCGATCATCGTGCGGCGCATGCGCTCCGGTCCCAACTCGTCGACCACGCGCGCGGTAACGGTGTTGGACGAATGGATCAGCGTCTCGACCACATTGAGGTCGGCGCCCATGTCATGGCTGTCCTTGATGCTGAAGCGGCCGACCTTGACCGGGCTGGCATCCCAGCGCCGGCCGAGATCGCGTACCACGCCCGCATCGATCGCTGCGGCAACCGACAGCGGCTTGAAGGTCGAGCCGAGCTCATAGACCTGGTTGGTCACCCGGTTGAACATGAGTTTTTCGCCGCGCGCATCGATCTTGTTGGGATCGAATTCGGGCAGCGAGGCCAATGCGAGCACCTCGCCCGTATCGACGTCGAGTACGATGCCCGCCCCGCCCTGCGCCTGGACCAGCTTCATGCCGCGCCGCAATTCGTCTTCCAGCGCGCCCTGCACGCGTGAATCGATCGACAGTGCCACGGGAGTGCCGCGCGTTGCCGGGTTGGAAAGCTGCGCGTCGAGCACCTGCTCCATCCCGACCCGACCCTTGCCATCGGCGGCAACGTAGCCAAGAACATGCGCGGCCATCGAACCTTGCGGATAATGCCGGTCGTTCTCCATTGGCATTTCCAGCGCGAGTTCGCCGATTTCCTGCACGCGATTGGCCTCTTCCGGCAGAACACGGCGGCGGATATAGCCTTG
>CAMYIQ010000064.1 GCA_947258465.1 uncultured Erythrobacter sp. | reverse complement strand
CGGCTGTCCTTCAGGATCATACACGACGATGGCTAGGGATTCGAGCTCACCGGAACGATCCTGCGCAAGCCTCTCCTCCTCGAACATCCGGGCAATTCTTGTCCGAAACGTGTCCTGTGAGATGTATGCGGCCAGAGCCGGTCGTGTTTCCCTGCAGCATTGGGTTTGCGCATCGGCAAGCAAGGCGTTCAGAAAAGCGCCGCCGGCATTGGTGTTGATCTCGATGAGCCGCGGACCGTTGGCGGTGAGATGGAAGTCGTAGCCCATAAAAACCCCTTTGGGCCCGAAATCTCGGGCGGCTGACGAAGGCGCCCAGCCCATGACAACCGAGCGGAAGGCGGGGGTTTTGGCGACGGTCTCGATGGCCGCGACAACCTGCGTCATGGCCGAAAGCGTAGCTGGATCGATGAATACCGGGGCAGCGGCAAAGAGGGTCGATTGCGATGCAAGGAGGGTGTCGCCGGCTCCGCTCTCGCCGAGTTCCGTATCGAGGAGGGTCGCCAAACGCTGCCGGTCGAGCGTTACGCACATGCACTCGGCATTGGCCCAGTCCGCCGCCTTCCCTTCAGCCTGTTCTGCAGCACAGCTGTCGGTCTTGTCATCGCATGGCATCATTCGGTTCCATCAATAATGGGCAGATAAAGCACTTCGCCCAGTGAGGAGTTGCGCTTTTTCGCTGTCTCGGCGAGACTCGGATATGCCGAGAATCTCTTTGCCAGACCAGCTTGCCACGCATGAGGTGCTCAATCAGCCTCCACCCCTTGTGGATTTCAACGCCTTCGAGCTCGACGTTCCTCTGCAAAGCGCACTCGAACGAAACGGGGCGGCTGCGCACCGCGACCAGCTTGCTGTATTTGGCAAACGCGTCGGCAGTTTCGAGGCGCTCGAATGGGGGCGCCTTGCCAACGAAAATCCGCCAAAGCTGAAAACCTTCGACCGCTTCGGCCACCGGATCGACGAAGTCGAGTTTCATCCCGCCTACCACCAACTCATGCGCCTCGGTCTTGAATCGGGCGTGTCGGGGGCGGCCTGGACCGCCGAACAGGCGGGTCATACGCTGCACGCTTCGCTCCTCTACCTCATGACCCAGGCCGACGCGGGCACGGCCTGCCCGATGTCGATGACTTACGCGGTCGTTCCCGCGCTCCGCGCCGAACCGGCCGTAGCCGCTGAATGGGAGCCGCGCGTTACCAGCGGCCGATATGACCCGCGGTTTATCCCGGCGGCTGAGAAGACTGGCGCGACAATGGGCATGGCGATGACCGAGAAGCAGGGCGGTAGCGACGTTCGCGCGAATACTACACGCGCGCATGCGCTCGGGACGGGGGAATATGAGCTGATCGGCCACAAGTGGTTCTGTTCCGCCCCGATGTCCGACGCCTTTCTGACCCTCGCCTACGCAGAAGGCGGTCTGACCTGCTTTCTCGTGCCGCGCTGGCGCCCCGACGGGACCCGCAATGCCATTCACATCATGCGGCTCAAAGACAAGCTCGGCGACCGCTCCAACGCCTCGTCCGAAATCGAATATCACGGCGCCTGGGCCCAGCGTGTCGGGGAAGAAGGTAGGGGCATACGGACCATCATCGATATGGTGCAGGGTACACGGCTCGACTGCATTGCAGGGTCCGCCGCGGGAATGCGTGCAGCTCTTACGCAAGCCGCATGGCATACGCGGCACCGCACGGCCTTCCAGCGCCAATTGGCCGACCAGCCCGCCATGCGCGGTGTTCTCGCCGACCTCGCGCTCGAGGTCGAGGCCGCGACGGCGCTGATGATCCGCATCGCCTCGGCGTTCGACGCTGCGCAGGCCAGCGACGAACGCGAAGCGGCCTTTGCGCGCCTCGCGACGCCGATCGCAAAATATTGGGTCTGCAAACGTCAACCCGGCTTCGTCTACGAAGCGCTTGAGTGTCTTGGCGGCGCCGGCTTTGTGGAAGAGGGGCCCATGCCGCGCCTTTTTCGGCAGAGCCCTCTGAATGCGATCTGGGAGGGGTCGGGCAACGTGATCGCGCTCGATCCCCTCCGCGCGCTTACGCGGGAACCGGGGGCGTGGGAAGCCCTGCGCGCGGAACTTGGCCTGGCGCAGGGCGCGCATCCGCTGCTCGATGCGGCCATCGATCGCATCGACGGCATTCGTGTCAATGGTGTTCCCGCGGAATCCGAAGCGCGCGCCTTCGTCGAGACGGTCGCGCTCGCGCTGGAAGCAGCCTGCCTTCGCGATGCACCATCTGCCGTTCTCGCCGGGTTCTGCGCGACGCGGCTCGATCCCGACAACCGTGCGTTTCTTCATGGCGCTGCGAGTGCTTCGCTTGACACCGACCGGCTGTTGGCCCGTGCCCTGCCAAGCGAATGAGGCGTCGGACGCTCTTGCAGTGAAGGACGCTTCTTCGGCATCAAGGCCTGACACTCAGCCAGGTGCCTGACCGGGAACAAGCGGGGCGGGGGCCTCTTGGGCGGAGTCTCCAGGCGTATAGCTGTCGAGGCGGGTGCGTTTGAGCAGCAGGGCATTGACCGCGACAAGGACGGAACTGCCGGACATGGCGATTGCTGCGACAGCGGGACTAATAATGAACGGATAGAAGACACCGGCGGCGGCGGGAAAGGCGATGACGTTGTAGGCGACCGCCCAGAACAGGTTCTGATGCATCTTTCGCAGCGTCGCACGCGACAGCTCCACCGCGCCGACAACATCGTAGGGATCACTTCGCATCAGCACGACGTCTGCGCTTTCCATGGCCACATCGGTACCGGCCCCGATCGCAAAGCCCACATCGGCCTGGGTCAGGGCAGGCGCATCATTGATGCCATCCCCGACCATTCCGACTCTTTTTCCTTGCGCCTGAAGCTCTTTCACCTTGTCGGCCTTCTGGCCGGGAAGCACATCGGCGAGCACGATGTCGATACCCAGTTCCTCGGCCACGCGCCGCGCGGTACCCTCATTGTCGCCGGTGAGCATGGCGACCTCGACGCCCTTGTCATGCAGCCGGGCAATCGCGGCCTTGGCCGTCGGACGCGGCGCATCGGCGATCGCGATCAGGCCTACAAGAATCCCCTGGTGAGCGACATGGACGACCGTGCGGCCCGCTCCCTTGAGTTCCTCGGCCTTGTCAGCCAGCCCTCCCAGTGAGATTGATTCTTCGTCCATCAGCCGGCGGTTGCCGAGGAAAACGGTATCGCCGTTGACGTCCGCCTGCGCCCCTCTCCCGTCGCGGTTGAGAAAATCGCGCGCTTCGGGGATCTTCAGTCCTTCGGCCTTGTCAAGGATGGCAAGGGCGAGCGGATGCTCCGATCCCTTTTCGACCGCAGCGGCCAGTAGCAACACCTGTTCGGGCATGCGGCCCTCGGCGGCCACGATATCCACGACGCGCGGTTCGCCCATCGTCAAGGTGCCGGTCTTGTCGAAGATAACGACATTGAGCTTTGTGGCGTCTTCCAGCGCCGACGCGTTCTTGAACAGAATGCCGCGACTTGCGCCGAGCCCGGTGCCGACCATGACCGCCATCGGTGTGGCCAGTCCGAGCGCATCGGGGCAGGCGATCACGAAGACCGTGATTGTCAGGGTCACGGCAAACAGCAATGTCTCACCGATCCACCAGAACCAGACAGCAAACGTTCCGAGGCCAATGACGATCGCGATCAGAACAAGCCATTGCGACGCGCGGTCGGCGAGCAATTGCGCGGGCGCCTTGGAATTCTGCGCCTCCTGCACGAGCTTCACGATTTGCGCGAGCGCCGTGTCAGCGCCGACCTTGGTCGCCCGGTAGCGGAAACTGCCGCTCTTGTTGATGGTCGCTCCGATGACCTCGTCACCGGGTCCTTTTGCGACCGGCATGGATTCGCCGGTCAGCATCGATTCATCGACTTGGGAGCTGCCTTCCAATACCTCCCCGTCTACGGGGATCTTGTTGCCCGGGCGGATGAGCACGGTGTCGCCTTCAAGGACGTCGGCCGTTGGGATTTCCTGCTCCTCGCCATCGCGCAGAACGACCGCCATTGGCGGGGCCAGGTCGAGCAGAGCCCGGATCGCCGCCGACGCGCCCGCGCGCGCGCGCATTTCCAGCCAGTGCCCGAGGAGGATGAACACGAGCAGGATGGCGACGGCCTCATAGAATTGCACGCCGGGAAAGAAAAATGTCGATCCGACGCTGAAGAGATAGCCGGTGCCGACCGAAAGCACGACAAGCACGGCCATATTGAGAATGCCATTGCGAAGGGCGCGCCATGCAGCGACCACAAATGGCCAGACCGGATAGAGCACGGCCGCGCTCGCCAGGCCGAACAGAAAAAGCTCAAGATTCATGCCGAACGGCGGGGCCGGAGGAGTGAAAAAGCCGCCCATCGGGGAGTAGATGAAAATCGGGATCGTGAAGATGAAGGCAATCCAGAAACGGTTGCGCATGTCGCGTACCATCTCCTGCATGTCCATGCCTGCCCCGTGGCCCATTTCCTGGGCCATTTCGTCCTTCGCCCCGCCTTGGCGGTGGTCGTGGTGAACTGCCTGTTCTCCCCTGCTGTCCGCACCGCGCCCCGGTCCCCTGCCGGATTCCGAAAGATTTGCTTCCGCCGGTTTGCAGACATGCTTCGGCATGATGCCGCCACGGCAGCGGAAACCGCAGCTTTTGATCAGGCTCTGAAGCCGCGTCCCATCGGTCTGCGCAGGGTCGTATTCCACGGTCACGCTGCCCCCCGCGGGGTTTGCAGTGGCCCGGCTTACGCCGGCTTCATGCCGCAGCTGCTTCTCCACGCCGAGGTGATCGAGTTCTTCAAAGAGATTTCCGACTTCTAAAGTGAGTGATGCCAAAGCGAATTCCCTCAAGGCTGAACCAAAGTGCTTCTGGATCAAGACGGTAATGAGCGCTGGCTCTTACAGTTGCTTGCCTGCCACCCTAACCCTCGCTGCGCTCTCTGAGTTCGGCATAGAGCCGCTCGACATCGCTGCGCCTGCATAGCGAAGTTCCTGGTGTAAGCGCCGTGGCAGCGCCAGCTGCCATGCCGTAAAGAAAGGCCGCCTCGGGCGCGTCGCCTGCGGCAAGGCGAACGGTCATTGCGGCAAGGAAGCTGTCTCCCGCACCGACGGCGCTTTGTGCATTGATCTTCGGTGCGGCGTGCATCACGGTCTTCTCGGGCGTTACAAGCATGGCGCCATCGCGCCCCAGAGTGAGAGCGAGCATGTCGAGGCCATTATCGCGCACGATGGCTTGGGCCGCCGTTTCCTGCTCTGCCGCGGTCGCCAGCCTTCGGCCGACGAGCGTTTCGAGTTCGCCTAGGCTCGGCTTTGCCAGGTGAACGCCGCCACCAATGCCATGCCGCAGAGCGTCTCCAGAACTGTCCAGCACCAGCTTGATGCCTCGGCGCTGGCAAATCGCACCGACGACGGCGTAGATATCGCTACGCAGCCCGCGCGGAAGACTCCCGCTTGCCACGAGATATTTGCAATCGAGCGTTTGCAGCGCTCGCAGGACGACTTCGCAGTCGCGTTCGGAGACTTCCGGACCCTGCGGCACGAAGCGAAATTCGAGATTGGTGGACCGTTCGTAGATCGCGTGGCTGATCCGCGTGGAGCCGGAGATCGAGAAGCGTTCGGCACGCACCCTTGCTTGCTTGACGAGCTCCTGCAGCACGCCGCCTGTTGCTCCACCTGCAAGGTAAAGCGCGTAGGACTGGCCGCCGAGTTCATTGATGACGCGCGCAACGTTGAGACCGCCTCCGCCAGGGTAATAATGCTCATCGAATGTGCGGATCTTGTGCATCGGCTTCACCACCTCGGCCTGCGCCGCGCCATCGATAGTCGGGTTGAGCGTCAGGGTGGCTATCATGACGAGGGGATCCTTTGTCGTTTTTACGGTCTCCCCGGTTAAGACGCGGCAGGATACGCAGCCTTACGCCGCCATGATCCGCTCGTATGCCTGTCTGGTTTCGTCGGCGCTCGTCAGGCTGAGCCGCCCGTGTAACCTTGGCGACGCCAAGG
>CAMYIQ010000063.1 GCA_947258465.1 uncultured Erythrobacter sp. | reverse complement strand
GAAGCCTATTACGACGAGAAAGAGCTTGTCGAAGGGGAGGGGGGCGAAAAGCTCTCACCGCAAGGCACGCCGGTCGAATGGACCGAGGAAGAGACCTGGTTCTTCCGACTGTCGCGATATGCCGAGCCCTTGCTCGAACTGCTCAGAACGCCCGGTTTCCTCGAACCGGCAAGCCGGCGCAACGAAATGGTCGCGTTTGTCGAACGGGGTTTGCAGGATCTATCGGTCAGCCGGACGAGTTTCGACTGGGGCGTGAAGGTTCCTAACAGCGACGGCCATGTCATGTATGTCTGGGTCGATGCGCTGACCAATTACATCACCGGCGTCGGCTACCCCGATGGCGGCGAATTGTGGGAGAAGTTCTGGCCCGCCGATCTGCATTTGATAGGCAAGGATATCGTGCGGTTCCACACCATCTATTGGCCCGCCTTCCTGATGAGCGCCGATCTGCCGCTACCCAAGAAGGTCTTCGGTCATGGCTTCCTGCTCAATCGCGGCGTCAAGGAATCGAAATCGCTCGGCAATGTGACCGACCCGATGGAATTGGCCGAAATGTTCGGGGTCGATGCGCTGCGCTATTTCCTCCTTGCCGAGGTGACTTTCGGACAGGACGGTAGCTATTCAGCGGAAGCCCTTGTAAACAAAGTGAATGCAGAGCTGGCCAACAGCTTCGGCAATCTCGCGCAGCGGACGCTCTCGATGATTGCCAAGAACATGAATGGCATCTTGGAAGATTTCGAGCCGTCGGACGACGATCGGGCTTTGCTGGCCACGGTGGGCGAGGCGTGCGCCGATATCCTGCCGCGCGAGTTCGAACAGCTTGCGTTTTCGGTGGGTATAGAAGCCTGGCTGAAGGCCGTTTATGCCTGCAATGCCTATGTCGACGAGCAGGCGCCGTGGACTCTCAAGAAAACCGATCCCGAG
This sequence comes from uncultured Erythrobacter sp., assembly GCA_947258465.1. Lineage (GTDB taxonomy): Bacteria > Pseudomonadota > Alphaproteobacteria > Sphingomonadales > Sphingomonadaceae > Qipengyuania. Next base: position 2,070 of record CAMYIQ010000063.1, on the reverse strand, counting down.
CGGATGAAAGCCGTGCTTCAAACGCTTTTCATGGCGATCAGAGACCTGGCCATAGCCATCCAGCCCGTTGTACCGGATAAGGCAGGCGCCGTGCTCGATCAGCTCGGAATCGCAAGCGATCACAGGACCTATGCGGAACTTGCGGATTCGGGCTGGTTCCAAGCGCTGGTCGCCGCCGACCACGCGATCGCCAAACCGTCCCCGGTGTTCCCGCGTCTGGAGCTTCCGGCCGGGGAGCCCGCCTGATGCTCGTCGACAGCCACTGCCACCTCGAATATGAAGGCCTCGTCGAGGAGCAGGGCGAAGCGCTCGACCGCGCTCGGGGGGAGGGGGTGCAGGCCTTCCTCAACATCTCGACCAAGCGTTCGGAATGGGCGCAAGTGATCGGTACGGCCCGGGCCAATGCCGATATTTTCGCCAGTGTGGGAATTCATCCGCACAATGCGGATCAACATCTCGACCTGACCCGTGACGAACTGCTGGACGTCTGCCGCGACGACACGGTGATCGGGATCGGCGAGACGGGGCTCGATTATTATTACGACCATTCCGATCGCGACGCTCAGCGGAAGCTCTTTCGATTGCATATAGACGTAGCGCGCGACCTTCGGCTTCCCGTGATCATTCACACGCGCGATGCCGAGGGCGACACGCTCGAAGTCCTCGAAGACGAATTGGGGAAGGGGCGCTTCCCGGCACTGATCCATTGCTTCACCGCTTCGGCCGAATTCGGCGAGCGCGTGCTCGCACTCGGGCTGTCCATTTCGATTTCGGGGATCGTTACCTTCAAGAATGCCAAGGACTTGCAGGCTTTCGCCAAAGGCATTCCGCAGGATCGGCTATTGGTCGAAACCGATAGCCCGTTCCTCGCGCCGGTTCCGCATCGCGGCAGGACGTGCGAGCCCGGTTTCGTGCGAGACACTGCCAAATTCCTCGCGGATTTGCGGTCCGAGAACTTCGAGGATCTGGCAGAGTATACCACGCGCAATTTCTACACGCTGTTCAGCAAGGCGGCCGCGTGAAACTGCTTATGCTCGGCTCCGGCACCTCGACCGGGGTGCCGCGGATCGGCAACGACTGGGGCGAATGCGACCCGCACGAACCGCGCAATCGGCGCTCGCGGGTCTCGATCATCGTCGAAAACGATGCCGGTCGAAAGCTCCTCGTCGATACCTCGACCGATTTGCGGGCGCAGCTTTTAGACAATGGAATCGCGAAGGTCGACGCGGTTTTCTGGACGCACGACCATGCCGATCACTGCCACGGCATCGATGATCTGCGGGTCATGCGCTACGATCGTAGCAATCCCTTGCCGGGCTTTGCGAGCAAGGTAACCTGCGAGCGGTTGCGGCGGCGGTTCGATTATGTCTTCGAAGGCCAGTTCGGCTATCCCACCCTGATCGACCTTCGGGAAATCGCGCAAAAACAACTTATTGCAGGGTTTTCCCTCGATTATGTCGAAATGCCGCACGGTCCAGTGACAAGCACGGGCTTTCGCTTTGAAGCCGACGGCAAATCGATCGTCTACGCCACCGATTTCAGCGAGATAACTCCGGCCATGGTCCGGTGCTTTCAACGCGCCGATATTCTGGTGGTCGATTGCCTGCGCAGGCGACCGCATCCGACGCACGCCAATCTCGATATGGCTCTCGAGCTGGCGCGCAAGGCCAAGGTGCGCAGAACCGTGCTCACGCATATGGACAAGAGCATGGACTACCGGAGTCTATGTTCCGAGGTTCCGGCGAATGTCACCGTGGGTTACGATGGATTGGAGATGGCCGCGTGAACGAATATCAAATCGTTTCGCTGGTTTCCTTGCTTGGGTTCCTGATCCTTGTCGCGTCGGGCTTTCGTTCGCATCAGGTCGGCTTGCGAAAGGGGTTCTTCATGGCAGGGGCATGGGCTGGAATTTTCGCCATTGTCATCCTGTTCATCGACATGGTTCGCTAAACGCAGGATCGAATTTAACATAATATATATTATCACCCTAGATGTCACAGTGGAGAGCTATGGCCTGCACCCCTTCCGATCTCCCGGCGCGCTAGTTAGAGCAACGGCATGTCCAAGCAG
>CAMYIQ010000062.1 GCA_947258465.1 uncultured Erythrobacter sp. | reverse complement strand
GCTCGACCTGCGCATGGGCCTCGAACCGCGCGACCGAACCGAGCAACGTATCCAGGGGTTCATGGCTGGATACACTGCTGCGCGCGAAGTCGTCCGCGAACAGGAGACCGCGCATGTCGGATGAGAACACCCCACCCCAGCCGCCGCGCACACGCCGCACCGCCGCCGATCGCGTGCGCGCCGCCCTGGCGGACCTGCACCAGCATCGTGGACAGGTCCTCACGCATACCGAGAAGGCGTGGGCGAGCATCACCTTCGCGGGCACGCGGCACAGCCTCGCAATCTTGTTCGCAGGCGAGCAGGCGGCGGAGGCAGGAGAACAATTCGTCGCCGCCCTGCCCGACCACGAATTCGCAATCCCCGGGCAGCTCGTGGCCGATGCGGGCGTGGTCGAGATCGAACAGCGCCTGCTCCCCGAACCGCGGCTGGTGGTTCGGTGCGAACTGCTGCTGCTGGAGGAGGGGTGAGGCGAGCGGTGCAGGCGTCTGTTTGTGACGCTTCAAGCTTCACACAGAAATGGCGGCAATTGGGGTGGGTAGCGATATGTCTGCTTTAGGGAAAGGAGACGCGTCAGCGGACGCTCGCTAGATAGTCAGGCATGGTGTGCATCCCTTGCATTCGCCGTTCCGTGATCGAGGTTGGTATGGTCCTCAACGCCGCTCTGAAGATCGTCTGGATGGTTTTCGGACCATGCGCGCCATACCTTGCTTGCGCCGACTCCCGGACAAACATCTTTGCTCGTTTGAGCCGCATACGATCGTACTCAGCGGCGATCTTTTCTAAAGTAACATTTGGAACGATTACTTGCAGAGCCGCCGCATCTTCAAGCGCTTGGCAAGCGCCTTGTCCAAGATTGGGTTCCATCGCATGAGCGGCGTCGCCTACCTGCAAAATGCCATCAGCGTTGAGCGCTTTCGGTGGTGGTTTCGCATGGATTGCGAATGGAATCAGCGCATCCTCCCTCGTCGCCGCAATTGCCTGCGCGACCGATTCAGGCCAACCCTCAGCTGCTTTCCTGCACATGGCGAGGCTAGGCATAGCAGTTTCAGCGCTCTGGCTGCGCATATAGAACCAATAGCGGCGGTTCTCCGGCAACTCGAAGACCCCGAAACGCTCATCTCTGCCCCAATACTCGGCCGCCAGACCTTTAAGTTCCACTCCATCAGCTTTACCTGAAAGCGCAAGCACTCCGCCATAACCCGCATAGCTCGGTATTGATTTCGCACCACTTAAAGCGCGGATGCCTCCCGGATCGACGACCAGATCGCAGGTCATCGTTTCGCCGCCAGCCAGCTCAATCCGATTGTTCGCGATGTGATCGACCTTGCAATCGAGACGAACGCGTTCGCTGCCCAAGGCTGTCAAAAGCGCATCCTGCAAGGAAGCGCGGGTGCTCATCATTGCTTGATCGGAAATGGTTCTTTGAAGGATCGTCTTTCCGTCACGCGTGGCCAGCTGCATTGCAGTGATCGGCGCGCCTCCTGCGCTGACGGCGCTCAAGACCCCGATGCTTGACATTGCTGCACAAGCGTTTGGCCAGAGGCTGAGCGCAGCGCCCAAGGGCTCGATCCGAGGCGCACGCTCCAAGACCGCGACATCCCAGCCAACATCCGCAAATGCGATACCTGATGCTAGACCAGCAATTCCGCCACCAACTATGATTGCTTTTGGCATCCACGACCTCCAATTATCTCAGTACGATAGATGGCACGCTGTGTCAGCCACTCCGGCAGAAATCGGGAAGAATTTGTCTCTTTCTGAACGACCGCAAATAGGGTCGGCAACGGAACTACTGCTTTCAGGCGGCCAAAGCTGAAAACTGCCCTCCCCGCCCTGATCACCCCCGCCGGATCACCAGGTTCCGGATTTCGGTCATGTCTTCCATCGCGAAGCGGATGCCTTCGCGGCCGAGGCCGCTGTCCTTCACGCCGCCATAGGGCATGTTGTCGACGCGGTAGCTGGGGACGTCGTTGATCACCACGCCGCCGACCTCGAGCCGGTCCCAGGCATCGAACATCTTGAACAGGTCGCGCGTGAAGATACCGGCCTGCAGGCCGAAGGTCGAGCGATTCACTTCGGCGAGCGCCTCGCCGAAATCGCCGAACTTCTGCAGGATCGCGAGCGGGCCGAAGGCTTCTTCGTTCAGCGCCTTGGCGTCCTTGTGTACGTCTTCGAGCAGCGTCGCCTCGAGCATGTTGCCCTCGCATCCGCCGCCGGTGAGCAGGCTCGCCCCGCCCTCGACCGCCTCGTCGATCCAGCCCTTCAGCCGCTGCGCCTCGCCTTCGGAGATCATCGGGCCGATAAAGGTATCGCGGTCCTTGGGATCGCCCGCGACGAGGGTTTTCGTCTTCTCGACCAGCATGGCTTTAAAACGGTCGTAGACATCCTCGTGGATGATGATGCGCTGGACGCCAATACAGCTCTGCCCGCTCTGATAGAAGGCGCCGAAGATGATCCGTTCGAGCGCATCGCCCAAATCGGCGTCGTGGTCGACGATCACCGCCGCATTGCCGCCGAGTTCGAGAACGACCTTTTTCTTGCCGCAGCGCGCCTTGAGATCCCAGCCGACCGCGGGCGAACCGGTGAAGCTCAGCAGCTTGAGCCGTTCATCGGTGGTGAACAGGTCCGCCCCGTCGCGGCTGGCGGGAAGGATGCTGAATGCGCCCTTGGGCAAGTCGGTCTCGGCCAGGATTTCACCGATAATGAGCGCGCCCAATGGAGTCTTGCTCGCGGGCTTCATCACGAAGGGGCAGCCGACCGCGATGGCGGGCGCTATCTTGTGCGCTGCGAGATTGAGCGGGAAATTGAACGGCGAGATGAAGCTGCACGGCCCGATGGGCACGCGCTTCCAGATCGACTGGTAGCCCTTCGCCCGCTCCGAAATATCGAGCGGCATCACCTCGCCATACATCCGGGTCGATTCCTCGGCGGCGATCTGGAAGGTGTCGATCAGCCGCGTGACCTCGCCTTCGCTATCCTTGATCGGCTTGCCCGCCTCGACACACAGCGCATAGGCCAGTTCGTCGAACCGTTCGCGAAAGCGCGCGACGCAATGGTCGAGAACAGCCTTGCGCTCATAGCTGGCCAGCCGGGCCATCGGCTCGGTGGCCCTGACCGCCCCTGCGATTGCCTCGTCGATCACCTCGGGGCTGGCCAGCGCAGTGCGAAACGCCACCTCGCCGGTGAACTTGTCGGTCACCTCCAGATCGGTGTTGGGCTGCGCGGCTGTGTTGTTGAGGTAGAGCGGGTAGGTTTCCTTGAGCGTGGGCATAGCGTCTCCTGTTCACCACCAGAACGGAGGCAGGCCAGCGGACGTTCCGTCAGTATCCCAGGTCGAGATCGAGTTGCGGCTCGACCGGCTCGCCCCTGTGCCAGCGTTCGAGATTCTCGATGAAGCGATCGGCGCTGCGCTGGAACATCTTCGTTTGCGCGCGGCCCGACAGGTGCATGGTGACTTGCGCATTGTCGAGGTCCCACAGCGGATGGTCTTCGGGCAATGGTTCGGGATCGGTTACGTCGAGCAACGCGGCCTCGATCCTGTCCTGCTTGAGCGCCTCGACCAGCGCCTCCTGATCGACCACGTCTCCGCGCGCAATGTTCACCAGCACGCCGTTGGGCCGCATCGCGGCGAGTTCCATGGCGCCGATCATGTGCCTGGTTTCAGGTGTCGAGGGGACCGCGAGCACGACCCAGTCGAATTCACCCAGTTTTTCGCGCCATTCGCCCGGCTTCAGCGCCCCGTCGGCGCCCGAACGCCGCACGGGCACGACCTTCATGTCGAAGGCCTCGAGTCGGGTCTTCACCAGTCGGCCGATCGCGCCGAGGCCCAGCAGCAGCACGCGCTCGCCCGCAAGCTCCCGCTTGCCCGGGCTGTCGAGCAGCCATTCGTGCCGCTCCTGCGCGCGCACGACATCGCGGTACCCCTTGGCATGGGCGAGCATCAGCATGACCACATATTCGGCAATGGTGATGGCGTTGATGCCGACGCCATTGGTAACGGTGACGCCGCGTTCCTTGAGCAGCTCGAGCGGCATGAAATCGAGCCCGGCATAGATCGAATTCATCCCTTTGAGGCTGGTCGCCGCGCGCGCGATCTCTGCCATCGGTTCCTTTTCGTTGAGGTCGAACCAACCGATCTCCGCCTCCGGCGCATAGTCCAGCGCCTGCTCCTGGCTCATGAACCAATACGGCTCGACCCAGTCGGGCAGGCGCGGCTCGACCAGCGGACGGATCAGGGCTGACAGAACGGCTTTGGTCATCGAATTCTCCTCGATGCCATCTGTTGCCGCTTCAGATACTTTTCGCAAACCGTTCCTTGCGGCGGCTGGCGATGTCGACGATCGCTGCGGCGACCTCGCTGGCATTGCGCCGCACATGGCTGGGCGGGACCTGCATGATGTCGACGCGGTGCTGTTCCTGCCAGCGTTCGCGCTCGCCGTCGTTCTTGGGCTTGAACGGATCGTCGTCGACCTCGATCGCGAGATGCGCTTCGGCGCAATAGAGCGGGAGGATGAACCCCTCGGCCTCGTGGTCGCGGACGAATTGCAGGCCCTTCGGCGTATTCTTGAGATGCTGCCAGAGGAGGGTCTGCGGATCGGCCATGGTCAGAGCTTCCATTCCCAACCGAGCGGGTCGCCGTCCATCACCTCGACGCCTTTTTCCCCAAGGCTTTCGCGAATCGCGTCCGAAGTGGCGAAATCTTTGGCCATGCGCGCCTCCTTGCGGCGAATAAGCTCGGCCTCGATTTCGGCTTCGGTAATCCGGGCGTCTTTGGGCCGGATGCGCAGATCGGTGCGCGTCAGACCGAACAGGTCGAGGCCGAGGACGGCGTCCATCTCCTCGATCACCGCGCGCTTGATGCTCGCATCGACTTTCTTGACCGCCAGCGCCTCTTCGAGCGCGACCAAGGCAACCGCGGTGTTGAGATCGTCCGAAATGGCCTCGGCGAATTTCGCGCGGATAGGAGCGAATTTCTGGTGCGAGGGATCACCTGCGGGCGCGTCCTTCAACCGCTCTCCCGCCATCACGATCCGCTTGAGCCGCGTCAGCGCGGCGCCGAGCCCCTCCCACGAGAACTCCAGCTCGCTGCGGTAATGCGCCTGCAGGCACATCATGCGGTAGGCGAGCGGGTGATAGCCCTTGTCGATCAGCAATTGCAGCCGCAGGAACTCGCCTGACGACTTGCTCATCTTGCCGCTGCGTTCGACGAGGAAGTTGTTGTGCATCCAGATTTTGGCGCCCGAATGGGTGGCGTCGTCCAGCCCGCCGCAGCCGCAGAAGGCCTGGTTCTGCGCGATTTCGTTAGGGTGGTGGATCTCGCGGTGGTCGATCCCGCCGGTATGGATATCGAAGGGAAAGCCAAGCAGCTTTTCACCCATGACCGAGCATTCGAGATGCCAGCCGGGCGCGCCCTTGCCCCAGGGGGAATCCCATTCCATCTGCCGCGTCTCGCCCGCCGGGGTCTTGCGCCAGATGGCGAAATCGGCGGCGTTGCGCTTGCCCTCGACCGTATCGATCCGGCCTTCGCCATCCTCGGTCACCGCGCGGGCGAGGCGGCCATAGTCGGCAACGGTCGAGACGTCGAAATAGAGACCGCTGTCGAGTTCGTAGCAGTGCTCGGAGGCAATCTTCTCGCCCCAAGCGATCATTTCCTCGACGAACTCGGTGGCGCGCGGATGCTGTTTGGACTGGACGTTCAACCGCGCAAGATCGCGTTCGAAATCCTCCTGATAGAACTTCGCGATGTCCCAGGCGGATTTGCCCTCCTTCGCCGCCATCCGCTCCATCTTGTCCTCGCCCTCATCAGCATCCGAGGTGAGGTGGCCGACATCGGTGATGTTGATGACGTGGGTGAGCTTGTAGCCCTTCCACTGCAACACCCGCCCCAGCGTGTCGGCGAACACATAGGCACGCATATTGCCGATGTGCTGGTAGTTGTAGACCGTCGGCCCGCAGGAATAGACGCGCGCCTCGCCTTCATGGACGGGCTCGAAGACCTCGGTTGCGCGAGTCAGCGAGTTGAACAGCTTGAGCGGCGTGTCGGTCATGCGGGGTCTGATACTATCCCGTCACCCCAGCGCAAGCTGAGATGACGATGGAAATTACCACCCTTCCCAGCGCACGCTCTCGTCCAGCGGGGCACGTTTGACGTCGAAATTGTTCACAGCCGCGTCTTCGTCGCGGTAGCCGATGGCGACGCCGCAAAAGAAGATGTGGTCCTCGGGAATGTCGACCACTTCGCGGATCTGCGGCGAATAGACCGCCCAGGCTTCCTGGAAACAGGTGTCGAGCCCCTCCTCGCGGCACAACAGGCCGATGGTCTGCAGCCACATGCCGATATCGCTCCACTGCGGCGGGCCCATATATTTGGGCGTATGGATCAGCATCAGCACCGGCGCACCGAATGCACGGAAGTTCTCGGCAAACCACATCAGCCGCTTGCCCTTCTCCTCGCGGGAGATTTCGAGCGCGCCATACAGGTCCTCGCCCACGCCGAAGCGGCGCTGTTCATAGGCCCCGTCGAGTTCGGGCGGGTAGATATGGTATTCGGGCTTATGCGCCTCGCGGCCTTTGGGAAATTCCTGCGCGATCCGCGCGAAGAGCGCCTGCATCGGCTCGCCGGTAAGAACGATACCGTGCCACGGCTGCGTATTGCCGCCCGAGGGGCTGCGCTGCGCCTTTTCGAGGATGCGGGTGAGCACTTCGCGCTCGACCGGCTGCTGAGTAAAGGCGCGGACGGAGCGGCGGCTGGCTACGGCTTCGAATACGTTCATTTGCGGATCCCAATTCGCATTCTGTTAGGCGGTCAAATGAGCCCACCTCTTTCGGAAGGACTGCATATCTTCGACCAATCGCTTTAAATCCTCGTAAGCCAGCATCAGGTGGGTACTGGCAGCTCGAAGGCATTCGTCGTCGGCACCCGCTTCAAGCATTCGATCAGGCAGTAGGCTCGCCGCTTTCGCAAATTTGATGAATTCTGGGAGTGCATTTTCCGCTCTCACCTCACTCGGCGGTAGATTTCCTTGCGCTTCACTCCTGCGCAAAGGAAACTCTATCGAATTAAGCGAACCTAGCGCGTGTTCAGCAGCATCGATATACAATCTCAACTTCTGAGCATTCTGCGGAACTGTCTCATCATGATACTCGTGGAATATCTGGGTGACAGTCCCCAGCGCGTTACTCGCCGCATTACCGACCTGCTCGACAAGAAGGAGGCGCTCGTATGCCTCGAACTTCATGAATTCCTCATGTTGCTCGCGGCTTTCCCGAGTCTGTTTCAAGATAGCGCGCACAGTGAAGTATGCCGCTGCTAGAGCTGCTGCGCCAGCAGTATATCCACTAAGCGCGGACACCCATTCCCGGATGCAGTCGACGTCGCCCTCGCTGCATAAAGCTGGAATCTTGACCACACTGGCGATTGCAATGCCAAGCGCGGCTCCGCTGAGAAAGTAAAATAGTAAGAGGATGAAAAGTTCACGGTCTTTCAATCCCAAATCACTCCACCTCGAACAGATCGGCCAATTGCTCGATGATCGTCCCGCCAAGCTGCTCGACGTCCATAATCGTTACCGAACGCTTGTAGTAGCGGGTCACGTCATGGCCGATGCCGATGGCGGCGAGCTGGACGGGGCTTTGCTTTTCGATCCAGTCGATTACCTTGCGCAGATGGCTTTCGAGGAAGCCCGCCTGGTTGACGCTCAGCGTGCTGTCGTCGACCGGCGCGCCGTCCGAAATGACCATGAGGATTCGGCGGTCTTCGGGGCGGCGGAGCAGGCGGTCATGCGCCCAGAGCAGCGCCTCGCCATCGATATTCTCCTTGAGCAGCCCTTCGCGCATCATCAGGCCGAGATTGCGGCGCGCGCGGCGCCAGGGCTCGTCGGCCTTCTTGTAGAGGATGTGGCGCAGATCGTTGAGGCGGCCGGGATTGGCGGGGCGACCGTCGGATAGCCAGGCCTCGCGGCTCTGCCCGCCCTTCCAGGCGCGGGTGGTGAAGCCGAGGATTTCGGTCTTCACCCCGCAGCGCTCCAGCGTGCGCGCAAGGATATCGGCGCTGATCGCGGCGATGGAGATCGGCCGCCCGCGCATACTGCCCGAATTATCGATCAGCAGCGTGACCACCGTATCCTTGAACTCGGTATCGCGCTCCATCTTGTAAGAAAGCGCATGGCCGGGGCTGACGACCACGCGGGTCAGGCGCGCGGCATCCAGCAGGCCTTCTTCCTGGTCGAAATCCCAGCTGCGGTTCTGCTGCGCCATAAGGCGGCGTTGCAGCCGGTTGGCCAGCCGCGTGACCACGCCCTGAAGGCCTGCAAGCTGGCTGTCGAGATAGGCGCGCAGCCGGTCCAGCTCCTCATTGTCGCACAGTTCGGGCGCTTCGATTTCCTCATCGAACTTGTCGGTATAGGCCGTGTATTCGAAAGTGTCGGGCAGGTCGGTCCACGGGCGGTTCGGGCGAACGGGCTGCATGCCCTCCTCGCCATCGTCCGAAGGATCGCCATCGGACATTTCCTGTTCGCCATCGACCTCCTGATCGGCATCGCCTTCTGCTTCGCCGTCGCTGAGCTCGCTGCGTGCATCGGCAGCCTCGGGCTCGGCGCCGCCCTCGTCTTCCTCGTCGCTTTCCTGATCCTCGGGATTTTCTCCCTCTTCCTCGTCGCCATCCTCGGCATCGCTCGGATCGGGAGTGTCGGGCAGCGTCAGGTCGAGATGGCGGAGCATGTCCAGCGTCAGGTCCTGAAACGCGCGCTGGTCGTCGAGCGCTTCGGCCAGCCCTTCCATATCGGTGCCGATCTTGCCGAGGATATCCTCGCGCACCAATTCGACGCCCGCGCGGGCGCGCTCGGGCACGGCCTCGCCGG
>CAMYIQ010000061.1 GCA_947258465.1 uncultured Erythrobacter sp. | reverse complement strand
TCGAGAACACCGAGACGGGTCAGGTACGCGGAACCTGCCAATTGTTCAGCCAGGTCGGCCAGCAATGGCCATTCTATAGCTATCGCCTCACCACTTTGACCCAGCACAGCCAGGAACTCGACCGCACGGTGCGCGCCGAATTGCTGAGCCTCGTCACCGATCTGGAAGGCTCCTCCGAAGTCGGCGGGTTGTTCTTGCATCCGGGCGAGCGGGCCGGCGGGCTCGGCCTGCTGCTGGCACGCAGCCGCTATCTCTTTATCGCGATGCACCGCCACCGCTTTGCCGACCGGATTCTCGCCGAATTGCGCGGCGTGATCGACGATCGCGGCGGGTCTCCCTTCTGGGACGGCGTAGCAGGCCGGTTTTTCGGCATGACCTTTCAGGAAGCCGACTATTTCAACGCCATAAATGGCAACCAGTTCATTGCCGATCTGATGCCCAAGCATCCGGTCTATGTCGCCATGCTGGACGAAGAGGCGAAGAAGGTGATCGGCGTGCCCCACCCCTCCGGTCGCGCTGCCATGCGTATGCTCGAGAACGAGGGCTTCGCCGCCGAAGGTTATGTCGACATTTTCGACGGCGGCCCGACGATGACGGCGCGTACCGACAGCGTGAAGAGCATTGCCGCATCGACGCCGGGCCGTGTTTCGGCGACCGACCTGGACAGTGGCGAGCGCGCGCTGATCGCCGCCGGCACGCTAGGCACTTTCCGCAGCGCCTATGGCATGCGCGAGATCGCCGATGACGGTTCGATCACAATCGATGCGGCCTGCGCCGAACTGCTCGAAGTGGGCGAAGGCGACGAAGTGTGGAGCGTTGCGCGATGAGCAGACTGGTCGAGATCAATTTCGACGGGATCGTCGGACCGAGCCACAATTACGCGGGCCTCAGCCTCGGCAATATCGCCAGCGCGAGCCACAAGGGCGATGCGTCCTACCCGCGCGCCGCGGCGCTCCAGGGCATCGCCAAAATGCGCGGCAATATGGAACGCGGCCTGGCGCAGGGATTTCTGCTGCCGCTACCGCGTCCCAATTACGGCTTGTTACGCGAGCTCGCGGTAGCCGAGGATACAGAGCGCCCCCTGCTTGCGGCGGCCTGGTCGGCCAGTTCGATGTGGACCGCCAATGCGGCCACCGTCAGCCCCGCGCCCGACACCGCCGACGGGCGATGCCACCTGACACCCGCCAACCTCGTCACCATGCTTCACCGCGGACAGGAATGGCGCGACACCCAGGCGCAACTGAAGATCGCATTCGGCGACGAACGCCACTTTGCCGTGCACGATGCCGTGCCGCCCAGCTTCGGCGACGAGGGTGCAGCCAACCACATGCGCTTTTGCGAGGGCCATGATGTGCCGGGCGTGGAGGTTTTCGTTTATGGCAGGCCAGGCGGGCGCTTTCCGGCGCGCCAGCACGAACAAGCGAGCCGCGCGATCGCCCGGCTTCATGGGCTCGATCCCGCCCGCTGCGTGTTTGTCGAGCAAAACCCCGAAGCCATCGAAGCCGGCGCGTTTCACAACGACGTGGTCGCCGTTGCGAACGAGACGGTGCTGTTCGCGCATGAACGCGCCTTCGCCCATCGCGAGGATGCCCATGAAGCGATCCGCGAAGCGTTCCCCAAGCTGCAATTGGTCGAAGTGCCGGAGAGCGCCGTCAGCCTTGAGGAGGCGATCAAGACCTACCTCTTCAACGCCCAATTGCTGACACTACCGAGCGGCGAAATGGCTCTGGTCGTGCCAAGCGAATGCCAGGAAAGCGCCAGCGTGTGGTCATGGTGCGAACACATGCTCGCCTCGAATGGCCCGATCCGGCAGGTCATTCCAGTGGATGTGCGCCAGTCGATGGCCAATGGCGGTGGCCCCGCCTGCCTGCGCCTGCGCGTGGTTGCCGATCCAGCGACGGTCGATGCGCGCTTCCTGCTCGATGATGCCAAGGCGGATCGGATCGAATCGGTCATCGCCCAGATGTGGCCCGAGCGAATCGAGCCGTCCGACATCGGTTCGGAAAGCTTGGCGAAAACAGTGATCGAGGCGCGCGAAGCCCTGCTCGCCGTCCTGTCGCTGGACGAACTCGCTTAACCCAGCATTTCAAGAGTTAACGCGCTGGACCGGCTTGTCGGGCATTCTTACACTGGCGTTTGAATTAACCACCGAATCGCGCGGAAGCCCTGCACTGGCACGGGCTTTGCTGGTATGGTCGTTAACCAGGAGATCGACGCGCACGTGCTTACCAGGGTGAAACGGCTATTCGTGATCAAGACGCGTTTCGAGGCGTATCTGATCATCTTCGCACTCGCCCTGGGCGCGATGACGCGCGGCGCGAATTACACGATCCAGTATCCCGGCATCGGTGGATATCTGCTGTTCGCGGCGACTGCGGGCGCGGTCTTCCTCGGCGGCGCGAAGATCCTCGATGCGCTCAGATACGAGCGCGAAGCGCAGGCGACCGGACAACCGGACGCCGGTACCGACTGACGCGGCAATATCGCCGCCCGGTTTTTCGGGTAAGGAAGGTGAGCTCGTCCTGCACCGATCGGGGGGGGAGACACGCCCCATGCGGCATTTGACGCGAACGCCTGCCGGGTTACTTCGCCATGGGAATGCGGTGGGGGTTTCTGTTGCTAGCTACCCCCGGAGCCCCGGAATCCGCTTCTGTTGCCCGGTGGGTCCGACCGCGCTTTAGCTTTGTAAGATCAGGCCGTTAGGCCATCAGATTACGCAGCAAGAGCGAGTGCTTCATTGTCATTGGCACTTGTGTGTTGTGAACAGTTTTACGGGGTACTCAGCCCGAGCAAAAACACTGTCTTTCAGCACACGTCGATCCTAGTTCGGCCCCGTCAAAAACCGCCCTTTATCGGCGGGTTATGGTGGAGCCGCCGGGTACTGCCCCCGGGTCCGTTGTACCTATTACACAGCGCCATTTATCGCCATATCCGGTCGAAACCGGCAGGCCCCATATAGCGATTCGAGGCTTAATGTGAAGTGAGCGGGCGCGCGGACGATATTGCGCGGTCGTGAAACAGCGCCACACCAGCCCGCACGTATCGAGCCTTGCTCTATCCCATGGGACCTTTCTCCGGCGCGTAATCGGGCCGCGCGGCACGCAAATCGTCGCGGATTACCTTGAGCAGATCAAGTTCGGTTGGGCCGGAAGGTGCGGCTGCCTTCTCCTCCTCGAACTCGGCCATTACCTTCTTGGCATAACGCACCAGCAGGAAAACGATGAACGCCAGGATAAGGAAGTTGATGGCTGCGGTGACGAAGCTCCCATAGCCGATCATCGCAGCGCCGGCTTCCTGCAAAGCGGCGTAGTCATCCATCGCCCCTTCGTAATCTTCAGGGACGCTCAGGAGGATGAAATACCGGCTGAAATCCGCTCCGCCGAAGATGGCACCGACCACCGGCATGATGATCTCGTCGGTCAGCGACTTGACGATCGCCGAAAAGGCAGCACCGATAATCACCGCGACCGCAAGATCCATCACATTGCCCTTGGCAATAAATTTCTTGAATTCTTTAAACACGTGGACGGTCCCCTAACCTTTGTGATCGGCCTCATTCCTGCCATGGCCGCATTCCCGTCACAAGGACGCGTTAATCTTGATTGCCCGCCAAGGTGTGCTATCTAAGCAAGACACATCGACCAAGTAGAAGGAACTTTCATGACCAGCCTGGCTGCATTTCGCACCTCCATCGTCGCTGCTGCGGCACTTGCGCTGTCAGCCTGCGGGATCAATTCGGTCCCCGCTGCCGAGGAAGCCGCCAAGGCCAAATGGGCGGATGTCGAAGCCGCGTTCCAGGAACGGGCCAATCTCGTCCCCAATCTCGAACAAATCGTAATGAGTTCGGCCGAGCAGGAACGTGAGACGCTCCAATCTGTAATTCAGGCTCGCGCCTCGGCCACGCGCCCCGAAATCCAGCTCGATGGCGACGATCTCGGCGATGCGGACAAAATGGCGCAGTATCAGGAAGCGCAGAACACATTCGGCGGCGCGCTCTCGCGCCTGATGGCCAATGTCGAAGCCTATCCCGAACTGCGTAGCCAGGAGAACTTCGGCCGCTTCATGACGCAGATCGAAGGGCAGGAGAACCGCATCCGTGTGGCCATTCGCGATTACAACGAAGCGGTGCGCCAGTATAACACCACGATCCGCACCTTCCCCGACACGATCGGCGCGAACATCATCCACGGCGCGGAACCGATGGTTCCCTACGAAGCGGTGACGCAGGGCGCGGAAGTCGCCCCGACGCTGGACATGCGCTCGGATAGCGACACCGCGAACTGAACGGCGCGAAGATGCGTCTAGCCTTCGTTTGCGCCTTAGCGCTCGCGACGTCGGCGTGTGATACTTCCGATCCATTCGGCCTGTATCCAGAGCCGGCGACAGAAATAGTCGCACCGCTTGAGTGCACGGGACGCATCGTCGACGAAGCGCAGATTTTGTCGCCTCTTGAGGAAGACAGGATCACCGAAGTGCTTGAGAGCCTTGAGAGAGACACACTTGCGCAGCTCGTTGTCGTGACTACTCCGTCACTCGATGGCTTCAGTATCGCGGACTATTCCATTGCCCTTGGGCGGGGCTGGGGGATCGGTCACCGGGAGCGGAATGATGGGCTTTTGCTGGTAGTGGCACCAAACGAGAGAAAGATGCGCATCGAGGTCGGCTATGGACTTGAGGGCACGGTGGATGACGTTTTCGCTGCGGACGTGATCGAAGGAATGAAGCCATTTTTCCAGAATGCCGATTTTGACGGTGGAGTTTCCTATGGCGTTTCACGACTTAGTGATCGGGTCCGTCAAAACGGGTATCGGAAAGCAGCATGAAACGCCTGATCCTCCTCATCGCAAGTGTGCTCTGGGCAGCGTCAGCCCTGCCTGTTGCCGCGCAGACCTTTCCCGAGCGCGGCACCGCGCCGGTCGTCGACGCGGCGAACATCATTGATGATGCCACCGAGGCGGCGCTGACGGAAAAGCTGGATGCGTTCGAGGAGCGTAGCCAGCGGCAGTTCGAGCTGGGTGATGATCTGGTCCGCGCCCCAGGCGATACCGCCCGAATAATCGCCATCGCGGAAGAAGGGCTTCATGCCCTCGACATATTCGAAGGCGAGCCCGTCTGGAATGATGCC
>CAMYIQ010000060.1 GCA_947258465.1 uncultured Erythrobacter sp. | reverse complement strand
TACCGACCAGACCAGCGCGCACGATCCGGTGAACGGCTACCTCCCCGAAGGCTGGACCATGGGCGAGTGGCGCGCCAAACGTGAAAGCGATCCCAAGGCGGTCGAAAAGGCCGCGCGCGCCTCGATGCGCAAGCAGGTCGAGGCCATGCTGGCCTTTTGGGACGCGGGCGTGCCCACGCTCGATTACGGTAACAATATCCGTCAGGTCGCGCTGGAGGAAGGGCTGGAGAATGCCTTTGCCTTCCCCGGTTTCGTGCCTGCCTATATCCGCCCGCTATTCTGCCGCGGTGTCGGCCCGTTCCGCTGGGCCGCGCTCTCGGGCGATCCGGAGGACATCTACAAGACCGACGCCAAGGTGAAGGAGCTGCTGCCCGACAACCACCACCTCCACAACTGGCTCGACATGGCGCGCGAACGGATTGCCTTTCAAGGTCTGCCCGCGCGGATCTGCTGGGTCGGGCTGGGCGACCGTCACCGCTTGGGCATGGCGTTCAACGAAATGGTCGCGAACGGAGAGCTCAAGGCCCCGGTGGTAATCGGCCGCGATCACCTCGATTCCGGTTCGGTTGCCAGCCCCAACCGCGAGACCGAAGCGATGAAGGACGGCTCGGATGCGGTCAGCGACTGGCCGCTGCTCAATGCCTTGCTCAACACGGCCAGCGGCGCGACCTGGGTCAGCCTGCACCATGGCGGCGGGGTCGGCATGGGCTTTTCACAGCACGCCGGGATGGTCATCGTCGCCGACGGGACCGAGGATGCCGCCCGGCGTCTCGAACGGGTGCTGTGGAATGATCCAGCGACGGGCGTCATGCGCCACGCCGATGCGGGCTATGAAGAGGCGCTGGAATGTGCGCGGGAAAAGGGGCTGGACCTGCCCGCCATCCTCGGTGGTTAGGCCGCCGGTCGCGACTATCTCCCCTAGCCGCCGCACGAGTCTTCGCCGGTCCAGCGATGGGGCACCAGCGCAGGGCTTGCGCATGGCTGAACGTTTCCTGCGGATCGGCGGAACCTGTTTGTCGAACAGGCTTTGCGGTGCCGGTATGACCGGCTAGCCTGGCCTGCACGATCTCAGGGGAGAGTCTCGCATGACCCGCACTTACACTCGTATCGCTTCGGCGATCGCTTTCGCCTGCGCCACGGTTTCGACACCCGCCATCGCGCAGGATCATTCAGCGCATCACAGCGGGATGTCCGCCAATGAGCGTGAAGCCGCCAAACTTCACGATTTGTTCGAGCGCAGCGAAGCCGCCATGCTCGACCGCAATCCGGTGAGCGCTTTTTTCCGTGGCGATTTCTCCGATGCCGACAAACTCGGCGATTTCTCTCCTTCGAGTTATGCGGCGGACCGTGCGGCGGCTGACGCCAATCTCGCCGAACTCGCAACAATCGACCGCTCGGCGCTGGGCGAAACAGATCGCATTGCCTACGACGTCTTTGCGTATACGCAGGAGCGCACGCTGGCGATGACCGCGCCCGATGTGTTGCCCACCGTGCTCGCCCTGCCGATAGATCATTTTCGCGGGCTTCATGTGTTCTACCCTCGCCTTTCCGCGCCCGGTGCGCTGATGCCCTTCGATACGGTCGAGGATTACGAGAACAATTTCAGCCGCCACCGCGCATTCGCGAAGGTGATCGACGATTCTATCGCGCGTTTCCGCACGGGCGCCGAACAGGGCATCACCTTGCCGCGCATGTCGGTGGAATTGATGATCGAACAACTCGGACTGCAGATCGATACACCGGTCGAGCAGAGCCCCTATTGGGCGCCGGTGGCGAATTTTCCCGATACGGTTCCGGAAACCGAGCGCGCGCGGTTGACCGAAAAGCACCGCGAAACGCTGACCGGCACGCTGATCCCCGCCCTTGCCAAGCTGCGCGATTATCTTGCGGAGGAATATCTGGCGCAATCGCGGATCGGCATCGCGGCGACCGACAATCCTGGTGGCGATGCCTATTACGCCTACCGGATCGAGGAAAATACGACGCTGGCGCTGACCGCGCGGCAGATCCACGAAACCGGGCTTGCCGAAGTCGCCCGGATCAATGCCGCCATCGATGCAGCCAGGGCGGAGGCTGGTGGCCGGACGGGCAAGACCTATACCACCAAGGCCGATTTGCAGGCCGCGTGGTACGACGTGGCCGAACGGGTCGACCCGCTGATGGACGAGGTCTTCCTGCGCAAGCCCGAGACCGAACTGAGGATCGAACCCTACGAACCCTATCGCGAGAAGTTCTCTCTCGCGGCAAGCTACATGCCCGGCAAGGCCGACGGATCCCGCCCCGGCACGTTCTATTTCAGCGGCTACAATGTGGCCGAAAGAAAGCTCGGCACCTCGATCTCGCTCTATATGCACGAAGGCAATCCGGGGCATCACTTCCAGTCGATGTTCGCGATCGAGAACGAGGAGCTGCCCGAATTCATGCGCTATGGCGGGTTTACCGCCTTCAGCGAAGGGTGGGGCCTTTATGCCGAAAGCCTGGGCTACGAACTCGGCCTGTATGACGATCCGGTCGAGCGGTTGAAAGCGCTCGAGGGCGGCGAAATGCTGCGCGCGGTGCGGCTGGTGGTCGATACCGGCATGCATGCGCTGGGCTGGAGCCGCGAGAAAGCCATCGAATATATGATGGCCAACGGAACCGCGCGCGATTTCGCGGAAAGCGAGAGTGCGCGTTACATCGTGATGCCGGCACAGGCGCTCGCCTACAAAACGGGCGAACTGAAGATCAAGGAACTGCGCGCCAAGGCGGAAGCCGCGCTGGGCGATAAATTCGACGTCCGCAAATTCCACGAACAAGTGCTCGATACCGGCGACATTCCGCTGCCCGTGCTCGAAGCCAAGATCGACGCCTGGATTGCGGGCGGCGGACAGTAAGAGGGATCATGATGAACCGCACAGTTCTGCGCCTTGCCACTGCGCTGACGATATCGACCGCTGCTTTCGGAGCACCGGTTGTCCATGCCTGCGATCCGATCGAAACCGCCGAGGCCGAAGGCGAGCGTCTGCGCACGCTGATGGCGAAGAGCGAGGCGGCCTATCTCGATCGTAACCCCGTCGCCGCTTTCTATCGCGGCGACTTCTCCGATGCGGACAGCCTCGGCGATTTCTCGCCTGCATCCTACGAGACCGAGCGGGCGGCCGCCATGTGCGACATCGCCGCGCTGGGCACGATCGATCGCGCGGCGCTTACGGCGGGTGAGCAGATCGCCTACGATACGTTTCGCTATTCGAAGGAACGCGTTCTCGCGGGCACCGAACCGGAAGTGCTCAGGACGATCCTCGCCCTCCCGCTCGACCATTTCCGCGGTATCCAGGGCGACTATCCCGGCTTCTCCGCACCCGATGGCATCATGCCGTTCAAAACCTCCGAGGACTATGCGAACAACATCGCGCGCCATGGTGCCTATGCCCGCATGGTCGAGGACGTGATCGCGCGTTTCGATACCGGGATCGAACAGGGGATCACTCTGCCGCGCCTGACGGTCGAGCTGATGATCGAACAGCTCGACACCCAGCTCGCCGCGCCCGAAGGCGAAAATGCCTATTACGCGCCGCTGCGCCAGTTTCCCGAAGGCTTCAGCGAGGCACAGAAAGGCCGCGCACGCGCTGCATTGACGGCAGCGATCGAAGGCACGCTCTACCCCGCCATGCGCCATCTGCGGGCCTATCTTTCCGAGACCTATCTGCCGCAGGCTCGCGATACCATCGGGGCGACCGAAGCGCCCGGGGGCGAGGCCTATTACGCTTATCGGATCGAGGAGATGACCACGCTGTCCCTGACGGCCGAGGAAATTCACCGTCTCGGCCTTTCCGAAGTCGCCCGGATCAACGAGGCGCGCCGACAGGCGATCGCCGAGCGCGGCGACCGCCGACCGCAGGTCTACAAGACCAAGGAAGCCTTGCAGGAAGCCTGGTACGAAGTGGGCAGGAATGTCGACGCCGCGATCGGGCCGCTATTCCTGCGCCAGCCGCAAACGCCGCTCAGGATCGAGCCGTACGAACCCTATCGCGAACAGTTCTTTCTGGCAGCATCCTACCGTCCGGGCGAGGCCGACGGTTCGCGCCCGGGGACTTTCTATTTCAGCGGCTGGAACGCGGCCGAGCGCGAACTCAGCCCGTCGGTCCGGCTCTACATTCACGAAGGCAATCCCGGGCATCACTTCCAGATCATGTTCGCGATCGAGGACGAGAGCCTGCCCGATCTGCTGCGCCATGGCTGGTATACCGCGTTTGGCGAAGGTTGGGCGCTCTATGCCGAAAGTCTGGGCTACGAGCTCGGCCTCTACGACGATCCGGTCGACCGGCTGCAGGCGCTCGAGGATGGCGAATTGAAGCGCGCGGTGCGCCTCGTGGTCGATACAGGGATGCACGCGCTCGGCTGGACCCGCGAACAGGCGGTGGAATACATGGTCGAGAACGGCAATCCGCGCGATTATTCGGAGAACGAGGTCGCCCGCTACATCGCCATGCCGGGCCAGGCGCTGGGCTACAAGATCGGCGAATTGAAGATCAAGGAACTGCGCGCACGCGCCGAGACCGCGCTGGGCGAGGATTTCGATATCCGCGTCTTCCACGACGAAGTGCTCAACAGCGGCAATATCCCGCTCGCCGTGCTCGAAGCGAAGATCGACGCCTGGATCGCAGCGGGCGGCCAATAGGCCTCGCGATATGAGAAAGGGGCCGCGCGACACGGCGTCGCGCGGCCCCTATTCGTAAACGGGTGGGCGATCAGTCCTCGCTCTTGGTCCCGGTCGTCCCGGCGGGAAGCGCGGGGCGTTCGGGCGGCAGCGCGGCGCCGCGTTCGCCCGTCTTCAGATAGGTGTCGAACCAGCGCATCATGCGCAGATTGTAATCGTAGCGCGCGGCGGCCTTGCGATTGCCGTGGCCTTCGCCCGGATACAGCACGAGACGCACGGGCACGTCGGGCTTGCGCACCTTCATGCTGCGATAGAGTTCGTAGCTCTGGCTGGGGGCAACGCGCGGATCGTCCGCCCCGTGCAGGATAAGCAGCGGCGTATCGGCCTTGTCGACATGGTAGATGGGCGAGACTTCCAGCATCTTCTGCCAATCGTCCCAAGGCCATGCGCGGCTGTGCACATTGTACATCTCGTAAGGGATATCGGTCGTACCGAACTTGCTGATCTGGTTCGAAATGCCGACGAACATCACGCCTGCGGCGAATTCGTCGCTGTAATAGGTCGACGTCCAGGCCGTGGCATAACCGCCATAGGAACCGCCGGTCACGCCGACACGGTCGGCATCGGCGATACCTTCCGCGACCAGCGCGCGCTTGGCATCGACCAGATCGCGGAACTCTGGATCGGTGTAATTGCCTTGATGCTGCTTGGAAAAGGCCACGCCATAGCCGGTCGATCCGCGATAGTTCGGCAGGAAGACGGCATAACCCTGTCCGGCCGCGACATGGCCAGGCTTGGAATAGGCGGTCTGCCAGCCATTGCTGTCATGCGCTTCCGGCCCGCCGTGGACGTTGAGGATCAGCGGGGCGCCACCAGCGGGGGCACCGCCGACCGGTTCGATCAGCACGCCTTCGATTTCCTGCCCGTCGCGCGCGGTATAGCGGAAGGTGCGCTGGTTGCCGAAATCGATCTCGGAAAGCCAAGGGTTGTGGCTGGTCCAGCGCTGGAAGGCATCGTTAGACCAGACGAACAGTTCGGTTGGGTGACGCGGGGCGTTGGCTTCGACCGCAATGGTGTTGCCGCCAGCCTCGACATTGGTGAGGATCAGCTCGCCGCCATCGTGCTCCGCCGCGACCGTACCATCGGCATTATAGATCCGCAGCGCGCTCTGCGCGCCCTTGTGGATCACGGCGGCGAGGCGGCCGTCGGCGAGCCATTCGGCATCGACTGCGGCTTCGGGCGCGCCGGCGTTGAGCGCGCGGTACTGGCCGCTGGCGACATCCACCAGATGAAGCGTGGTGTCGGCAGGATCGTTCATGTCGACGCCCGCGATCATCGAGAGCTGCGAGCCGTCGGGGGAGATCTCGATATCGCCGAGCTTGCCCGGCGTTTCGACCACACGCAGCACCTTGCCGCTGGTCAGGTCGAGGATGTGGGCGCGCTTCGAGGTATAGGAATCGTCGACTTGCGGCGTAGGCGCGCTCTGGACGACGGCGGTCTTGCCATCGGGCGCGACTTTGAACGCGCTGACATAGCCGGGGATGGTGACCTGCTTGGGATCGCCGTCCACTTCCACGCCGCGCCGGGCCGAAAACAGTCGGTTGAGCCGCGCCTCCTCCTCATAGACGATGGCGTTGAAGCCGGCCTTTGACTGTTTCTTGCGGGCCTCGTCTTTCTCCGCCGCAGCCAGCATCCAGATGGTCGACCCGTCGGGCGACCAGGCATGCGAGCGGACATCGGCATCCGCGATCGCGGCAAGCTTGCGCTGCGCGCCGCCGTCGACGGGGATGCCCCACACCGCGTCATCCTCGTCCTCGTCGGCCCAGACGAAACTGATCATCCGCCCGTCGGGGGAAAACGTCACGCCCGATACGCTCATGTCGTCGGGCAGAAAATCGCGCGCGTTCATCGGCGCATGGGCCAATTTGAGCTGCTGCTTGTGCCGACCGTTCTCTTCGCCTTCGGTCACGTCTGGCAGGCTGGCAGTGGTATAGGCGATGCGGCTGCCATCGGGCGATACGGCGATGGTGCCGACGCTTTCGAGCTTGGCGACGTCTTCGGGAGTCATCGGCCGCGCCTGCGCCTGTGCGGCGATCGAGGCGGTGGCGAGCAGGGCGGCGGCAGTCAGCGGCGCGCGAAATTTCATGGTGATACGGTCCTCTTCGTGAAGATGGTGAGGGCCGCTATAGCGAAGCCGCGCTAGCGGGCAAATCCCGGCGCCGACGAAGCCGGACCGCGTGCCTCGGACCGTCGGGATCGATGCACTGCGGCGGCCGTGATGGCGAGCGTCACGATCCAGAAGATGGTAACGAACGGCGCTTCATTGCCCCAGGTCAGGCGCGCGATCAGCGTGGCCGCGATGGCTACGGGTATGCCGATCGTTACACCCCACCACCCGGCGCGGATTTTGGGACGCGGGCGGCCCTTGCGTGCCTGCTTGTCGAGCCAGATGAAGGTCCCCGTCGCCACCACCGCGCTCAGCGCGATGCCGAAAAGGATATAGGCGATCTTGACCGGCAGGCCGCCGTAATTGCCGAAATGCAGATTGTAGATCGAAGCGGCGAATTGCTGGCCGATCGTGCCGTCGGCAAGGCCGGTCGTCCCGTGAAAGCTGCCGTTGGCTCCGAATGCATAATACTCGCCGAAGATCAGCCGCCGGTCGTGCTCGCCGACCACCTGGATATGCTGGCCGCGCGTGCCGGGATCGTGGAGGATGAGATAGGAGACCCGCACCCCCGGATATTCGCGCGCCATATGGCGCAATACCGGCGCGACGCGGGGCAGCGGGGCCGGGGTATCGTCGGCCTCCGGCTCTGCCCCGAATACGGGCGCGAGCGCGGCATCGGCATCGCCGCCATAGGCGGTCTGGGCGAGGCTGGCGCCCGAGATGTAGAACAACCCGATCATCGCGCCGGTCAGCGCCATCGCCAGCGCGAAGGGCAGCGTCCACACCGCCAACCGGTTGTGCCAGTCCAGCGTGGCGACATCGTCGCGCCGCCGCGCGCGCAGCCGGAAGGCGTCACGAAAGATACGCGGATGGGCCACGACGCCCGAAACCGCGAGCGCGACGATCATCGCGCCGAACAGGCCGACCAGCGTCATCCCCCATATGGCGGGGAGGTTGAGCCGGTAATGCAGCGCCAGCAGGAATTCGGCCCAGGCATTCTCTTCGGGCACCACGATCGCGCCCTTGCCGTCGACATGGACGGCCTGCGTATCCGTAGTGACGGTGGCACGTGGCAGCGCGTCGGTGGGCATGTGAACGAAAAGGTGGGTGGTCGGTTCGCGGTCCGTTTCGGACGCGGCCACATTGGCGATCGCGGCGTCGACTGCCTGCGGCGCGATGGCCTGCATTTCGGGCACGCCCGGCTGCTCGAACCGCTGCCATTCCTCGTACAGCACGATCGCCGTACCGGTGACGCAGATGAGATAGAGCAGCGCGCAGCAGATCAGACCGATGGCCGAATGCGCCGCCACGCCCTGCCGCACGGTGTCCTTGGCGAAGAGCGGTTTCACGGCTGGCCTCCCAGGGTAAGCAGCGGCAGCGATGCGGCGGCGAAACCGGCGGTCAGCATGGCGATCTGTCGGCGCCTGTCCCAGATCATCAGAACGGCAAACGCCAGCAGCGGCCAGATCAGTGGGACGAGCGCGAGGACCATGACATTGGCATCCGCCTCCGCGACCGGCCAGCGGATCGCCAGGCTGCGCGCCGCGAGT
>CAMYIQ010000059.1 GCA_947258465.1 uncultured Erythrobacter sp. | reverse complement strand
CGCAGGCCGAGGGCTATCGTTACGTGAAAATTTACGGGCGCGTCGATCTGCCCACCTTCACGGCCATCGTTGACGAGGCCCGCTCACGCAACATTCGCGTAGTCGGTCATATTCCCCAACGCGGTCAGGGGATGACCGCATCCTTTTTCCAGCCAGGCTACGATCTCGTCGTCCATGCAGAGGAATTCGCCCAACAGACCAAAGTGCCGGACATGGCGGCCATTCCCGCCTATGTGGAAATGGCGCGCGGCAACGGCACCGCACTCGTCGCAACCCTGAGCGCCAACAAGCGGATTTTGGAAATTGCGAGCGATCCGACATCGCTCAAGGCGCGCACTGACCTCCTTTCTTTGCCCCCCGAATTCTACAGTCTGCATGTCGACCTCAACCCCTATGCCGCGCAGTCGAACGAGAGCTTCGTCGGATACGCAAGCAGCATAGTGAATTTCAACGATCCGTTCGTGCGCGCTTTTTCGGAGGCCGGCCTTACGGTGCTCACTGGATCGGACGCCGGTGTGCCGGGGATTGCGCCGGGATATTCCTTGCACGACGAATTCCAGGCGCTGGCCCAAGCCGGACTGGACAATCGGACCATCCTCGAAGGGTCCACCCGGCTTGCGGCAGAATGGCTTGGCGTCGATCATGATCGGGGAACGGTGGCGATCGGGATGAGAGCCGATCTGGTGCTTCTGGAAGACAACCCGATCATCGAGATCGCCAACACACGCAAGATAGCCGCCGTCATTCGGGACGGGAAATATATGGACCGTGCGTTGCTGGACAGCATGATAGCCGAACTCACCAAGCGCAACCGCCGCTGACTACTCCACCACCTCGCGCCCCTCACCTGAAGCATCCTCGATCTGCGCGGCGTCCTCGGCATTGTAGCGCGGGGTCGCTTCCACCTTAGGCACTTCCTCGATCTCGCGCTTGCCGATTTCGATGCCCTTCTCGTGCAGGCGGCGCCCGGCGGAGAGCACGTTGCGTTCGAAGCTGCCGACGAACTTGTTGTAGTTGTTGACCGCCGTTTCCAGCCCGCCGCCCACGCGCTTCATGTGTTCGGCAGCGACGGCGAGGCGATCATACAGCTCGGCCCCGGCCTTGCCGATCTCCACCGCCTCGCGCGCGATAGTGTCCTGCCGCCAGACCTGCGCCACGGTGCGCGCGATGGCGACGAGGTTGGTCGGCGTCGCCAGCAGCACCTTGTTGCGGAAGGCGAAATCCCACAGTTCGGGATCGTGTTCGAGCGCGGCGGCGACGAAATGCTCGCCCGGCACGAACATCACCACATAGTCGGGCGTGTCGTCGAACTGGCTCTGGTAGCTCTTGCTGCCAAGCGTCTGGACGTGGTTGCGCATGCTCTTCGCGTGCAGGTCGAGATGCCGGACACGCTCGCCCTCCTCATCCGCCTCGAAGGCTGCCTGGTAGGCATTGAGCGAAACCTTGGCGTCGATCACCAGCTTCTTCTGCCCCGGTACATGGACCACCGCATCGGGTCGCAGACGCCCCTCGTCGGTTTCGATCGAATGTTCGAGATTGAAATCGGTGTGCTCGGACAGGCCGCATTGTTCGAGCACGTTCTGCAGCGCCCGCTCGCCCCACCGCCCGCGCGCCTTGGGGGCATTGGTCAGGCTGTTGCCGAGCCGCTGCGCCTCGCGCCGGACCTCTTCCTGCCCGCGCTGCATCTCGGTGATCTGCTGGTAGAGCCGACCGAAGGCATCGGTGCGTTTCTCCTCCAGCGCGGCGACCTGCTTCTCATAGGCTTCGAGCCGCTTGCCGACCGGATCGAGCAGCGCCTTCAATTTTTCCTCGCTGGTCTTTTCGGAATGGCCAAGCCGTTCGTTGGCGCGTTCGAGAAAAGCCTCCTGCGCCTTGGTCAGCACCGCCGAGCCGGTGTTCTGGAATTCCTTGAGCAGTTCCTCGCGCGCTTCGATCAGGAGGCGCTTTTGCTCGTCGAAATTGGCGGTTTTTTCCTTGAGCGTGGCAAGCTCGGCGGTGAGCGCCCCATTGCTGCGGCGCAGTTCGTCCAGCGCCGCTTCATGGGTCTTGCGCGTCTCGCGCAGCTCCGCATCGAGCGCATCCGCGCGGTCGGCGCGCACGCTGGCATTTTCCAGATCGACGATCGCCTGGCGGAACTTCTCGTCGAGCTCCTTGGCGCGCGTCTCGCTCTCTCCATGCCGCGCCTGCCAGTCCTTGACCGGCGCCGAGCCGAAGCGATGGCCGAAAAAATAGCCCAGCCCAAGGCCGAGAATGAGGGCGATGATGGCGAGAAGTGTCGGATCCATACCCTGACACTAAGCGGAACGGAGAGGGAACGCCAGTACCTTGACTACCCTACCCACAACCGTCGGCGCGGTCTGCGAGCCGGGACCAGGCTTGCTTGCGTCGGGTCAGCTACCGCGAAGAAAAGCGGGACCCCGGATCAAGTCCGGGGCGACGATGATTGGGTTCGAGTAGCGAAGCGGACTTACGCCGCTTCGCGCAGCTTTTTCAGCTTCTTCAGCGCCATGTTGCGCTTGAGGCGCGAGAGGTGGTCGATGAAGAGGATGCCTTCGAGGTGGTCCATCTCGTGCTGAAGGCAGGTGGCCATCAGCCCGTCGAGGTCTTCCTCGTGGGTCTCGCCTTCGAGGTCCTGGTAGCGCACGCGGCAGGTCGCCGGGCGATCGACATCGGCAAAGATGTCGGGGACCGAGAGACAGCCTTCCTGGTAGGTCGCCAGTTCGTCCGCCGGATCGAGGATTTCCGGGTTGATGAAGACGCGCGGTTCCTTCTTCACCGGATAGTGCACGTGCTCGTGACCGTCATGGTTGCACGGCTCGGGCTCGGCGTCGGTATCCTCGGGCTGGAGGTCGATCACCAGCACGCGCTTGGGCACACCAACCTGAATCGCGGCGAGGCCGATGCCGGGCGCGGCATACATGGTTTCGAACATGTCGGAGACGAGAGTGTTCAATTCGTCGCCGAATTCGTCGAGTTCGACCTTCGTAGACACGGTCTTGAGCCGGGGGTCCGGCACTTCGAGGATTTCACGGATAGCCATGGGGCTCAGATAGGCGCGAGCGCGGGATTCTTCAATTGTTCGTTGCGTGAGTTCAT
>CAMYIQ010000058.1 GCA_947258465.1 uncultured Erythrobacter sp. | reverse complement strand
GCGCCCCAGACGGCCACGCGCGAAGATTTCCACGCCCCAGGCACGTTCGGTATCGAGATTCGGATCCCCGATCTCGAAAGCCTGCGTGGCGATATGCGGACCGTCGGAAAACAGCTCTTCGCCAGAAGGAGCCCGCGCCACACGCGAAAGGTTCACCCCCGCGCGGAAGGCCTGCGGCCCGTCATAGGCCAGCCCCAACGCACCGGAGAAGGTGTCGAAGCTGCGCTCGATGCCGAGCTGTGTCGAATCCACATCGGTCGATTCGAAGCGGATGGAGCCTTCCACCTGGACAGGCCCGTTGCCATATTCCTGCAGCGCGAAGAACGCGATCTGCTCGGTCCGGTTCGGCGCGACAAAGGCTTCTGCGCCGACCGCTTCGAAATCGCGGAAATAGTATTGCGCCCCCATCGAGCCGCGCCAGCGCCCCTGCTGGTTTTGCACCAGTTCGAGCCTACCTTCGATCCCCTCGACATCGAATACGGTGCCGACCTCATCGCCCTCGAACTCGGTGTGGGTATAGTCGGAATAGCCCGCGCGCAGCCTCAGCCGTTCGAAGAGCCCTTCGCCGAGGAAGACGTCGCCGCGCAGATCCGCGCGATATTGGCGCAGGCCGATACTGACGAGTTCCGCGCCCTCCTCCTCGCCATGTTCCTCATCCCCGTGGTCGTGGTCGTGATCGTCGTGACCATGCTCTTCTTCGCCATGATGGTGGCCGGCACCGGGGCGACCGGGGATGCCATAGGCAGTATCGTAGACGCCGAAGGAAACGCCGAGGCTGCTGTCGCCGCGGAAGAAAGCAAGGCCGGCATTGGCCGTCCAGGTCTCGGTCGCGCTATTGGGCAGAACGCCGCGCTGCTCGGCTGCCTCACGCAGCTCCTCGGCTTCTTCCAGCTCGCCTCCTTCCTGCTCCTCGGCCGCTTCTTCGAGCAGCTCGGCACGCAAGATCGGCGCCACCTGATAGCCGGCGATCTCCAGATCATTGGTCTTGCGCCATGACCCGTCGATATGCGCCACGAAGCCGCTTTTGCCGAAAGGCACATCGACCGAACCCCCGAATTCGCGCAGATCGCTGGCGGTATCGCCGCGCGCGAGGAGATCGATATGAATGGGCTCGTCGGGAATACGACGCGGAATGCGTTTGTCGATCACATTGACCGCGCCGCCGATCGCCTGGCTGCCGAACAGCAGCACCGCAGGGCCACGCAAGACCTCGATGCTTTCGGCAGTCAGCGGATCGATCGAAACGGCGTGATCGTCCGACGTATTCGAAGCGTCGATCGCGCCGATCCCGTCGACCAGGACTTTGACCCGCTCACCGGAAAACCCGCGCAGGATCGGGCGCGAAGCCCCGGGTGCGAAGCCCGAAGCCGATACACCGGGCAGGCTGGCGAGAACTTCGCCCAGTTGCCCGTCCATATTGCGCTGGAGGTCGGCTGCCTCGACCACGCTGGTGCCTGCCAACAGGTCGAACTGGCGCAGGCCCTGCGCGCTGACGATGATCTGACCTTGGTAGTCGATCCGGCGGTCGTGCAGGTCTTCGGAAGGGGCATTATCCTCCTTGCGGGGTGTCGGATCCTCGCTTTCCTGCGCAGCTATCGGGGCTGCGACAAGTACGGTCGCAAGTGCGAGTGTGGAAACGAAAAGGCGGCGGGGAGCTTGTGAACGATACAACATATCCTTTCCCATAGATGGACGGCGCCGTGACGCAACCATTTTCGGCGTTGCTCGTCCCGCTGATCGACAAACCTACGTTTTTCGGCGACGAAATGTATTGGGGGCGCAACCGCACCGACCGGCGCCGATATTGCGCGGCGAGCTTGGTCGATCCGGCGGATGCGGGCGACGCAGTGCCGGCAGCTTTGGGGCTCACCCACCTAATCGATTGGCAATCGGCTTGATGCCCCGCAGCTTGATGTCCCGCAGCCAGGATGCAGCAGGCGCTTCCTAACCTTCCTGGGTATAATACAGGTCGCTCACGCTGGCATCGGGGAGCGTCTTGCAGGCCCAGGGCGCTTCGCTGCCTTCGATCATCAGGAAATGCGTTGGCCCGCTATCGTCCACCTCGACACGCTGGACCGAAATGACCGATGGCGACCGATTCGCGGTCTTCGCCAGTTGTTCGACGCAGTTTTGGGCAGCGATGTCGGGAGCGTCGGGATCGCCCTTCGATTTGGTTTCCACGGGAGTGGGCGCGCGTTCGGGAGTGCTCCCGGCCATAGCGACCGTTTCCCCGGTTCCAGAGTCTGTCGCAATCTCGCTGTCCGCGATCTCGCCCTCAGTCGAACCGCAGGCTGCCAGGAAGAATGGGAAGAGGACGGATGCGGCACTTACCGCGACGAGCTTGGTGTTCATGAAACATGAAACCTATCGGATCGGAACCGGTTCCCACCATGATATGCTGGAAGACCGAGCGATCGATGAGGCGGCAAGCTGGCTTTCATGGGCCGCCGCAGGCGCTTACTCCGGGACCGGGATCGGAACTGGTAGCACGCTCTGCCCGGAACAGGGCGTGATCAGGAAGCGGGGCGCGAGCTGCTGTGATAGCGCAGAATTTTCCACCCTACCGCATCATGCATCAGGACAGAGGTCGCACTGCCGCGGCGTTCGATCGCACGGCCGTCTGCCAGTTCGATCCGGTAACGATAGGTTTCCATACCCATTGCCATGTGCTCGCCCTGGCGGACGATATCGATCGTGGGATCGATGAAGCGGAAACTCTTTATAGCTTTCAGTTCCGGGCCGAGATGGTGTTCGAAATACTCGGCGAACGTTCCTTCAGCCTTGCCATTTTCCACGATGACCGCATCGTCGGCAAAGAGCCGCGTCATTGCCGCGCCATCTAGCCTTTC
>CAMYIQ010000057.1 GCA_947258465.1 uncultured Erythrobacter sp. | reverse complement strand
GCCTGATCCTTAGGGCAGACCCCAATCTCAGAATGAGAGTGGAGGGAGCCCTTTGGGCTTGTGGGCCTCGTGATCCTCACCTGCGCCTTCATTCCATCAGGAGAACACCCATGATCCATTCGATTCCCTTGAAGAAGCTCGTCCCGAGCCCGCGCAACGTTCGCAAGTCGAGCGACGTGCTGGCCGACCTCCAGCTGCGGGCAGACATTGCTGCGCGCGGCCTGCTGCAGAACCTCGTCGTGCGCAAAGGAAAGCGCGGCAAATTCGAAGTCGAGGCCGGCGGTCGCCGTCTCGCCGCGCTGCAGGCGCTGGCCGAAGAGGGCACCTTGCCTGACACGCACGAAGTCACCTGCCTCGTGATCGAAGGCGAGGAAAGCGAAGTGCGCGAAGCCAGCCTCGCCGAGAACTTCCAGCGACTCGCGATGAACCCGGCCGACGAGGCGCAGGCCTTCGCCTCCATCATCGAAGCAGGAGCTACGACGGAAGACGTAGCGCGACGCTTCGGCCTCACCGTCCGGTTCGTCGAAGGGCGCCTGCGTTTGGCAAGTCTGGCACCCTGCGTCTTCGAAGCGCTCGCCGAAGGCACGATCACGCTCGACATGGCCAAGGCCTACGGCGCGATCTCCGACGTCGAGCGCCAGGCGCATGTCTATGCCGAGCTGCAGGATGCCTGGTACCAGATCACGCCTGACACGATCCGCCGCATGGTGCTTGATGCCACGGTGCGTGGTTCCGATCCGCGGGCCGTGCTTGTCGGACGCGATGCCTATCTCGCCGCAGGCGGCCGGATTGAGCGCGAACTGTTCGACGATGACGCCAGCGAGAGCTGGATCGATGTCGCGCTGCTCGAAGACCTCGCGCACAAGGCCATGGACGAAGCCGCAGAAAAGACCGCGCTCGAATTTGGCCTTGCCTGGGTCCGGCCGACGCTTGGCAACTACGTCAGCCACGACCTTGTTGAAGGTCTCGGTCGCTTGCCCTGCGAGCCTGCGCCAATGACCGAGCAGGAAGCGCAGGAGCTCGGTGAGCTCGAGGCCGACTACGACCGCGTCGCCGCCGTGCTCGAAGACGAAGACAGCGACGAGGACGAGGTCGCCAAGGCCGAACAGGAACTCGTCGTCATCGACCGCGCCATGCGCGCGCTCAATGACCGGCCGCCGGTCCTCGCTGACGAACTGAAATCCGAGGCTGGTGCCTTCCTAGTCCTCTCGCGCAATGGCGAGCCGACCTTGGTCCCGCAGTTCTACACCGAGACCGAAGTCATCGCTGACGAAGGCGTGATCGAGGCCATTGAAGAGAGCGGTGCGGCGAAGCCCAAGGGCAGCTCGCTGTCCCAGCGCCTGCTCGACGAACTGGCCATGCAGCGCCGCGACATCCTTGCGATCCATCTCGCCAACGATCCGGCACTGGCGCTCGACTTCATGGTCTTCACGCTTGCCGATGTCGATGGACATGACTGGCGCGCCAAGAAAGCGTCGACGCTGGTCGGCTCTGTCGCTTCCGGCCCGGTCACCGGGTTTGAGGCCAAGGATGCGCCGGCGAGCGCTGCCCTGGCCGAGTTTGCCGGGTCGCTCGATGAAAGCTGGCGTGCTGGTGAATGCGACGTGAAGCGGTTTGCGAGGTTCCGGGCGCTTTCCGATGAGGCGCGTTCGGCCTGGCTCGGCCATGTCGTCTCGCGCACTCTAGTTGCAAGCCTTGCGTGCGAAGGCGAACGTTCGGTGCCGCTGCACGAGGCGCTTGGCTCGTTACTTGAAATCGAGACCGCGCATTGGTGGCGTCCCACGGCGGCCAACTACTTCGACCGCGTGGCCAAGGCTCGCACGCTCGAAGCGCTCGATGGCGCCGGCGGTCCCGAACTCGTCAGTCGCTATGCCGCATCGAAGAAGGCCGAACTGGCGAGCGCTGCCGAGCGCATCTTCTCCGGCAACTTCATTGGCGAGCCCGAGGTCAAGGAACGGGCGCAGGCCTGGGTTCCACCTATAATGCGTTTCGCCGGTTCTGAAGAAGCCGAACTGGCGGACCACGGAGGCGACGAGGCGGCCAACGTGGAAGCAACTGACGAAATTGCCGAGCAGGCTGCCTGACCCCTCCTGACAGGTCCAGGTCACTCGGCGGGCGGTCCGTCCCAATCGGGACGGGCCGCCTTTTCCATGTCAAATTTTGGGCCGGTTGCTAACAGTCCGCTCCCAGGCGACTGCGCAGCAGAAGCAGACGGCAGTCTGCTTGATCGAGACCACCCGCTCGTGTTCGCTTTGAAAAGGTTCTTGGTGGAGAGGGTCTCGTTTCTATTTCGCTGTGAACAGAAACCTGAGCTTACGCCGGTCTTCGCCAATACTTCCCTGCTATCCGTTCGGCGATAAAGCTGCCAGCAACTACCCCAAACGTGACCCAGATGATGACGCTTGGACCGTGTTTCCCGAAATCAGCCAAGCCGAATGCCACCATGGCAAAAAGCGCAGCACCAATCAGAAATGCTGGCCCTGCGATCATGCAGTGAAGCCGACGGCAACGCAAAGCGTTTAACGAGCACGCCGCCCCCATCCATAGGAACAGCACCGCCGCGATTTCCACCCTCTCGTTCGGTTGCAGAAGTTCTGCGGTAAAGTTTAGGCCGATTAGCGCCGCAAACGGCACGCCCCAGATTAGGATACGGTGCAGACGGTTGGCGGCCAAGTCACGCTTGTTGGTGGCTTCCGCGTTGCTCATCCCAACATATACCCTGCATCGGAGGCCACCAACAAGCGTGACTTGGCCGCCAACCGTCTGCACCGTATCCTAATCTGGGGCGT
>CAMYIQ010000056.1 GCA_947258465.1 uncultured Erythrobacter sp. | reverse complement strand
GTCGAGTTCTATGCAGCCTCCGGTCTCTACATCCTGGTGTTCGGTATGTTGGGCATGATTTTCGCTGCGCGGGCCCGCTCCCAATCCGTCGCCCTGCTGATCCCGGTCACGATCTGGCTGACGATCACCTTCGTCGTTCCGCAATTGACGTCGAACATCAATCCAGTAGCGGCGCTGAATCCGGTTAGCGCTCTGGCTCCGCCGCCGACCTCAGCATTCTTCAATTTCACAGGTGCCGCGCTGACGCCGTTTTCGCTGGCAGAAGGCTATCGCGCGATTGCCGCGACGCTGCTCGACTTCGCGCCACCTCACTACGTCTATCGTGGCTTCGTCGGGCCCGGCGTTTCACTCGCCATCGTCGATCTGGTGCTCGCGGTCATCGCCGTCTGGTCGGTTGCGCGGATGGACATGACCCGGGGAGATTACAGTGAATAGGCTCACCAGCCCCGTCGAAGTCATCGCCAAGAAAGACCTTCGCGATGCGCTTCGCAATCACTTCATTCTCGTCGTTACCGCCTTCATGCTCCTTGCCTCGGTCGTCGCCCTGGCCGTCGCCGCTATCGCGCTGAAGACAGATATCGCCACTTACAACGAGGCGAGGGATGCGCTGCTGGCGCTGGGCAAGTCGGCCGAATCCATTGCCGCACGGGAGTTCTATCCGCTGCGATTGTTGCGCGGCTTCGTCGAGCATATCGAGATCATCGGAGCGGTGATCGGCATCCTGATCGGCTACCTTGCGGCGGCGAACGAGCGTGGCCGTCTGACGCTGGCGTTGATCGTCACGCGGCCGGTCACGCAAGCACAGTTCCTGCTCGGAAAGGTCCTTGGGGCGTCGGCTCTGATGATCGCGGGGCTTGCGGCGGTCTTTGCAGCTGCGGCGCTCGGCATCTATCTCATCAGCGGCGCCGGTGTGGTCTGGGCCGATGTCCTAAGATTGGCCATCGTCCTCCTGGCGGCATGCCTCTACGCGCTTTCCTTCATCCTACTCGGCTTGATCCTGGCGCTGTGGATGAAGAGCCTGCCCAACGCGCTCCTCGCTGCCTTCACCATCTGGCTCGTTCTGGTTCTGGTCGCGCCCCAGATCGGCGACACGCTCGACCCCGATAACCAGGTGGCGGGCGGCGTGTTCAAACAACTCAGCGTGCCGAAACCCGATCAGCTGGAAATACTCAAATCCTTCGCCTCCTACGAGACCATCCGGACGGGGATCGAGGCCGCGTCCCCGACCAAGCATTTCGAACGTTTCGCCTTCGCTGTCTTCGGCATCAAGGACATCTACGCCGGGCAGCCGCTCCTGCCGATCCTCAAGGAGAAGCTTGGCGACATCCTGTGGCTCCTGGCGTCCGCGGCAGCGCTGTTGGTCCTCCTGTTTTCCCGCCGCCTCGACTTCACACGACTCGCAAAGGACTGACCCATGAAAACGAACAGAATCATCGCCGCGATCGGCATCGGCACGTTGGCCTCGATCGCATTCGCTGGCAGCGGTATTGCCGCCGGCCTCGATACCGACGGCGACGGCATTCCTGATACGGCCGAGGCGCTGCTCGGCACCGACCCGCTGAACGCCGACACTGACGGCGACAAGCTCAACGACCTCGAGGACGACAACCCCACCTTCCTCGCCGACCCCTTCGCGAAGGATGGCGCGCCGGCGCCGTTCTCGATCGTCGAGGCCCTCGTCGAGGACAATTACGACTTTGCGGCCAAGAAGGACGCGCCCGACCATTTCGAACTGCTGGTCAAGAACCTGTCGGCGTCCGATCTGAAGGGCTTTTCCATCTACTACACGATCGACGACACGGAGGCCGGCACGCGGGAAGCCTATCTGGTCCGTCTCGACGGCTTCGCCGTGCCGGCAATTGGCGAGGCGCGCGTCCATCTCGACGACGGTTCGCTGCCCGGTCATTTCCGCGCCAACCCGAACGGCTCCTACTACCAGAGCCCGAATGCGAAGGAGATCACCTTCGAACTGGCGACGGACGGGTTTGCCCCGGTGACCACCCAGGTCGCCAAGGACAAGGGCGGGGCCGAAGCGGCCGACTAGTCCTGGGGCAGACGCGCAAGGAACTGCCCGGAGGCGAGGTCCTCGCAACGGAGAAGTTGGTCGCGCAACCTCCAGGGTCGTCGCGCATCTTGGGGAGATGGTTTGACGTGGCTTAAGCCGCGCGCGACCGGCCACTCTTTTCGATATGAAAGGCACTGAGCCAGAGTGGTTCGTGTTGACCGACCTGGAGGAAACCGAGTGATCTTGCCCGAATGAACACAAAGCCAACCTCCAGGGCACGGCAACGCCCCGCGGTGCCGCGGACTGTATGGGCCCTGGGGCTTGTCAGCCTGTTCATGGACGTCTCGTCAGAGATGATCCACGCGCTCTTGCCGCTTTTCCTGACGGTAACATTGGGCGCCAGCGTAGCGCTCGTGGGCGCCATAGAAGGCATCGCTGAATCGACGGGCGCCATCGTGAAGGTGTTCTCAGGATATCTTTCCGATCGGACGGGGCGCCGGAAGCCGCTCATCCTGGCAGGCTATGGTTTGGGAGCTCTGACCAAGCCCTTTTTTGCGTTGGCCGGCGCGCCCCCGACGGTTTTCGCTGCCCGCTTCGCGGATCGGATCGGCAAGGGTATACGCGGTGCTCCGCGGGACGCCCTGATCGCAGATGTCACGCCGCCTTCCATCCGCGGACGCGCCTATGGTCTGCGCCAAGGCCTCGACACGACCGGTGCTTTCGTCGGCCCGCTGCTCGCGATGGCGCTTATGGTCGTGTTCGACAGCGACATGCGCGCTGTTTTCTGGTTCGCTGTCATTCCCGCGTTACTCGCCGTGATGTGCGTGATACTGGGCGTCGAAGATCGCGCTGCGGCGCCCGAGACCAAACGCAAGCGGCCGCCCGTCCATCTACAGGACCTCCGCCGCTTCCGCCCCGCGTTCTGGGGCGTTGTGCTGGTCGGGATCATGTTCACCCTCGCGCGTTTCAGCGAGGCATTCCTGGTTCTCAAGGCACACGACGAGGGCCTGCCGCTCGCCTTGGCGCCCATGGTTTTGGTGGCGATGAACATTGTCTATTCGCTCGGCGCCTACCCAGCCGGCGTGTGGTCCGACAATGCGCCACCCACCGCGCTTCTCCTCTGCGGCTTGGCGGCGCTCGTCGGCGCGGACCTCGTGCTCGCCTTCGCGCCGGGGATCGTGTGGGTGTTTGTCGGCATCGGCCTCTGGGGCGCGCACATGGCGGTAACGCAGGGGTTGTTATCCAAGCTCGTAGCTCAACACGCGCCAGAGGCCTTGCGCGGCTCGGCCTTCGGGCTATTCAACTTCGCAACCGGCGTGACCATGCTAGCAGCGAGCGTCATTGCTGGCGTGCTTTGGGACTGGCTGGGTTCAGCCGCGACATTCGTCGCAGGCGCAGGATTCTCTGTCGCCGCCGCAGCTGTTGTCGTTGCGATTGCAATCAGCCAGCGCACAGCGTGAAACGCAAAGG
>CAMYIQ010000055.1 GCA_947258465.1 uncultured Erythrobacter sp. | reverse complement strand
CCACCATCACCGCGCTTAGGACACCGACGAAGCGCTCCGGCATGCCGACGGTTTTCATCAGTGTGAACATCGCCGCAGAAGCGACGGCCGACTGAATGGCCAGACGGGCTGCGTCGCGGTGGGTGTGGTTGTCGAAATCGATCGGGAACTTAATCATCACAGACGATAAGTCCTACTTCCGCGAAAGGTGCCGAAAAATCCGATCCCGGCTGCGGCTCGCCCAATCAATCCACCTCGCGGTCGGGAGGCTTGCCCGGTCTCGCACCGGCGTGCCCGAAGTCATCGCCTTCGCGGGGGATCAGGCGGGCAAGTCGCCAAAGTCGGTCAGTGCCGCATCGCGCAGGCCGCGCCAGACGTCACGCGCCTGGACGGTTTCGGGGACGTCGTGGACGCGGTGGAGCTGGACGCCTGCGTCCATGCCCTTCACCGCCAGCGCCACGCTGCCGCCGAGGCGGGCATCGACCGGGGCTTCCTTCGAAAGCGCGCCGATCATCCGCTTGCGGCTGGCACCCAGCAGCAGCGGGTGGCCGAGCGCGTGGAACAGCGGCAGCGCGCCCATCAGCGCGAGATTGTCGGCGAGCGATTTGCCGAAGCCGATGCCCGGATCGAGCAGGATATTGCGCGCCGCGATCCCCGCCGCCAGCACCGCATCGCGCCGGGCGCGCAGCGCGTCGAACACGTCGAACACCACATTGTCGTAGGTCCCGCCCTCGTGCAGATCCTCACCCGCGGCGCCGGGCGCATGCATCAGGACGATCGGGCAACCGGCGCGTGCGACCACCTCTGCGCTGCGCGGATCGTGCGCGAGGCCCGAAACGTCGTTGATCAGATGCGCGCCCGCTTCGAGCGCTGCCTCCATCACCGCCGCCTTGCGCGTGTCCACGCTGACCGCTGCGCCCATGGCCGCACAGGCCTCGATCGCCGGGACGACGCGGGCGATCTCGTCGCCTTCCCACAAAGGCTTGGCGCCGGGCCGCGTGCTTTCGCCGCCCACATCCACGATGCTCGCCCCCGCCTCGATCATGGCCGCCGCATGTTCGCGCGCGGCACTGGGGCTGTCATGCGCGCCGCCATCGCTGAAGCTGTCGGGCGTGACGTTGAGGATGCCCATCACCTGCGGCTGGTCGAGCCGGACCGTGCGCGCTCCCAGCTCCAGCGGCGGATGCGCGAGCGTGAGATTGGCCCACTGCGCCTCGGCCTCCGCGCCGACCTCCTCGGGCAACGCTGCCAGCACCTCCGCCATCGTATCGGGCGCGGCGAGCCAGCGTTCGGCTATATCGCCATCGCGCCGCAGAATCACGGCGAAGCGACTGGCATAAACCATCCCGCCCGCGAGCCGGATGGCATTGCCATGTTCGGATTGCGGACCCGGCACGAGGCCGATGGGGCGGATGTAGATGTGGTCAGTCATGGTTGGAGAGCCTTAGGGCAAACCTCACAGGATGGAACACGGTCTTGGGGCAAAAAGCCCGATCGAACGTCACGATCAATAAGTCGGCTGCTGGATTGGCGGTTATAGAAACCGTGCATATGCCGAGCGAAAACCGCTGCGCCCCTGTAGGACAGCCACCGGCTCCCGCAACCAAGCCACCCCGACTTCCGAGCCGGGGCCCCACTTTTCCGCGACCTGGCAGCGCCGCAAGGAACCTAGGCCCCGGATCAAGTCCGGGGCGACGAGAACCAGTCGCTATTCGCCAGTCACACCCTCAATCCTCCACCGCCAGCAGATAGAGCTGCCGCGCGGCGTCGATCGGCTTTACGTCTCCATCCACCTCGTAGTGCCAGAAGGTCCAGCCATTGCAACTGGGCGCGCCTTGCAGTTCCTTGCCGAGGCCGTGGATGCTGCCAGTCTGCTTGCCGTGCGCCAGCGAGCCATCGGCGCGGACTGTCGCGACCCAGCGGCGTTTCTTGTCGAACAGCTCGGTGCCCGGCTTGATATAGCCGTTTTCGACCAGCGCGCCGAAAGCCACCTTGGGCGCGGTGCGGCCGGCCTGCATGGTGGTGAGCGCGCTTTCGTCGAGCGGGAGTTCCTTCTCGATCCGCTTCAGCGCCGCATCGCGATACACGCCCTCGCGCTCGCAGCCGATCCATTCGCGGCCCAGGCGCTTGGCCACCGCGCCGGTGGTGCCGGTGCCGAAGAACGGGTCGAGCACCACGTCGCCGCGCTCGGTGGTAGAGAGCAGCACGCGGTAGAGCAGGCTTTCGGGCTTCTGTGTCGGGTGGACCTTGTGGCCGCCCTCTTTCAGCCGCTCCGCGCCGTTGCAGAT
Organism: uncultured Erythrobacter sp.; assembly: GCA_947258465.1. Classification (GTDB taxonomy): domain Bacteria; phylum Pseudomonadota; class Alphaproteobacteria; order Sphingomonadales; family Sphingomonadaceae; genus Qipengyuania. Next base: position 12,973 of record CAMYIQ010000055.1, on the reverse strand, counting down.
CGGCAGGACCCAGTCGCTGCGCATCTGCAGCTCGTCGTTCAATGTCTTCATCGCGCGGTAGTTGAAGTGGTATTTCGCCTTCTCGCCCTGGCTACACCACAGCAGCGTCTCATGCGCATTGGTGAAGCGGGTGCCGCGGAAATTGGGCATCGGGTTCGACTTGCGCCAGACGATGTCGTTCAAAATCCAGAAGCCGAGATCCTGTAGGATCGCGCCGACGCGGTAGATATTGTGATAGCTTCCGATCACCCACAGCCCGCCATCGGGCTTCAGCACGCGCTTCGCCTCGATCAGCCATTCACGGGTAAATTTGTCGTATAGCGCGAAGCTGTCGAACTGGTCCCAGTGATCGGTCACTGCATCGACATGGCTGCCATCGGGCCGGTTGAGATCGCCGCCGAGCTGGAGATTGTAGGGCGGATCGGCAAAGACGAGGTCCACGCTGGCATCGGGGATGGAGCGCATCGCTTCGACGCAATCGCCTGGGATGATCTGCCCCAGCGGCAGTAGTTCCTTGGGTGTTTCCGCTTGTTTTACAGTCGCTTTCGCGCGACTCTTCGTGGTCGTGACGACCCCCATGATGCTTACCCCTGTCCGTAGTTATCCACAGGGTGAGTCCAAACCGACTCCCGGTCAAGCACGAATATTCCGGCGCACCCTGCTGCCTGCCGCGCGCGTAGAGAGAACAGAAAGTGTACGCTACAAGATGTTGAGTCCGCTAAGAATCTGTGGACTCAACATGGTGCGGTGTGGCGCGGAGGACTCATGCTGCCGGTCAAGCGAAGAGCAGGATCGAATTAGCGGCGAAGGCTGCCAGCAGAAACGCGCCCAGCGCCCGCCCCGCCTGTTTGGCGAAAGCGCACAGACCGAGCAGTAGCGCGGCACTGGCAACCAGCAGCGGCCATTCGATATCGAGCAGCTCGGCGGGAATCGCGAGCGGCGCGATGGTCATGGTCACGCCGCCGATCAGCAACAGGTTGAAGGCGTTCGAGCCGACGACATTGCCCAGCGCCAGCCCCGGCTGTCCGCGCCAGGCGGCCGCGATCGAGGCGGCGAGTTCGGGCAGCGAGGTGCCGACCGCAACCACCGTTGCGCCGATCGCCACTTCGCTGACCCCGGCGACGCGCGCGATCTCCACCGCTCCGCCGACCAGCAGATGCCCGCCCGCCACCAGCGCGCCGACGCCAGCCAGAAACAGCGCGATCGCAAGAAGGAGCGCCATTTGCGCGCCGTCCTGATCGTCTTTCTCGACGACCTCGGTCTTGCGCGGATGAGTCACGCGCCAAAGGATGTAGGCGGCCAGTGCTGCCAGCAGGAAAATGCCGATCCCGACCGAATGCAGGCCTGCATAGGCAATACCCGCCAGGAGGATCGAAGCGATCAGGCCGACCACGGCATCGCGCTTGCCCGCGCCGGTCAGAGGAAAGGGAAACAGCAGCGCCACCGCGCCCAGAATCAGAAGGCTGTTGGCAATGTTCGAGCCGACGATATTGCCCCAGGCGATACCCGGCGATCCCATTAGCGCGGCATCGACGCTCGTAACCAGTTCGGGCATGGATGTGGCCGCGCCGACGATGACCACGCCGGTAACGACCGTGGGCAACCCCAGGCGCGTGGATATGGCCACGGCGCCGCGCACCAGCAGTTCACCGCCGACCGTCAGCAAGACCAGCCCGCCGAGAACCATCGCTATCGTCAATGCCATGCGCCGCTCCTAGCCTGTGGCCGCGCCGCCGCAAGCGCTAAAGCAGCGCAAGCTGAGCCACCGGGGCGAAACTGCGGCGGTGGAGCGGCGTGGGGCCATGTCGGCGCAGCGCCTCCATGTGTTCGGCGGTGCCATAACCTGCATTGCGTTCCCAGCCGTAATGGGGATGCCTTTCGGCTGCTTCGCGCATAAGGCGGTCGCGGTGTTCCTTTGCGAGGATCGAGGCGGCGCCGATGCACCTTTCCTTGCCGTCGCCGCCGACGATCGGGCGAGCATCGGGCCAGCGCCAGCCGGAATTGCGGCCATGCGGGCTCATATTCCCGTCGATCAGCACCTGTTCGGGTTCGCACCCCAGCGCATCGACCAGCCGGGTCACGGCCTGCGTCATCGCCAGCATGGTCGCCTGGAAGATGTTGATCCGGTCGATTTCCTCGGGCTCGACCACTGCCAGTCCCCAGGCGCAGCTTCCGCGAATCTGCGGTTCCAGAAGGCCGCGTTTTTTCGACGAAAGGCGTTTGGAATCGTCCAACCCTTCCGGGCAGGGCTTGCACAGCACCACCGCGGCTGCGACTACGGGGCCTGCCAGCGGCCCGCGCCCCGCCTCGTCCACACCGACGATCAGCGGCGCGGCCCCCAGACCTGCTACGGGAGTTGCACTCGTCATGACCCATTATCCGCTACTCGCCGCCACCCTACCCCTCGCCATCGGTCTCGCAAGCTGCGGCAATGCCGGTAATGTGGATACCGACAGCGCCGCGAACGCTGCGGTTGCCGATGCTGGCGCATTCGATGGAACATTCGCGGTTGCCGAAATGGGCACCTATGACGAGCCCTGGGCGGTCACGTTCATCCCGGGCACCGAAATCGTGGTGGTCAGCGAAAAGGCGGGCGGGCTGAAGGGCTACGATACCGAGGCCGGGAAGGCGCTGTTCTTCGCCGGCGTTCCGGAAGTCGACTATGGCGGCCAAGGCGGGATGGGCGATATCGCTTTCCTGCCATCGCAGGCGGGAAGTCCGCTCTCCGGGCGCACGATCTATCTGAGCTGGGCCGAGGCCGGCAGCGGCGACACGCGCGGCGCGGTGGTCGGACGCGGCACGCTGTCCTGCGAAGACCACCAGACCTGCGCGATCGAGAATCTGGACGTGATCTGGCGGCAGGACAAGGTTACCGGCCGCGGCCACTATTCGCATCGCATCGTCTTCGGCCCCGACGAGGAATATATGTTCGTGGCCAGCGGCGACCGGCAGAAGCTCGACCCGGCGCAGGACACCGCCAACAATCTCGGCACAATCGTCCGGCTGAATCTCGACGGCACGCCCGCCGAAGGCAATCCGCTCGCCGGACAGGACGGTGCATCGCCGGACATCTGGAGCTGGGGCCACCGCAACATCCTCGGCATGGATTTCGATGCGCAGGGGCGGCTGTGGGACATGGAACACGGTCCGCGCGGCGGCGATGAATTGAACCTCGTGCGCGAGGGCGCCAATTACGGCTGGCCCAAAGTGTCGGACGGCATCCATTACGATGGCGATCCGATCCCCGATAACGACACCAGCGATGCCTATGCCCTGCCCGCAATCACCTGGACCCCGGTCATCGCACCGGGATCGATGATCTTCTATCGCGGCGACATGTTCCCCGGCATGAAGGGCGACGCGCTGATTGCGGGACTGTCGTCCAACGCCATCATCCGCGTCGCGATCGAGGGCGAGAAGGCGCGCGAGGTCGCACGCTACCCGATGGACCGGCGCATTCGCGGCGTGACCCAGGGGCCGGATGGCGCGCTATGGGTGATCGAGGATGGCGAAGGCGGGCGGCTGCTCAAGCTAACACCGGGCTAAGCCGAAATTGATCGACAGCGGCAGGGGGCGGCCCTAAGCGGCGCGCCCTATGGCGAGCCTCGTCCCCCTTTCCGCAATCGACCCGGCTCTGGTCGAAGATTTGCTCGACGCCGCGTTCGGCGAAGGGCGTCACGCGCGCACCGCCTATCGCATCCGCGAAGGCATGGACTGGCTCGAGGGGCTTAGCTTTGCCGCGCTCGACGACGAGGATTATCTCGCCGGGACGATCCAGCTCTGGCCCGTGGCGCTGACCGACCCGCAGGGCCGCGCGCATCCGATGATCATGGTCGGTCCGGTCGCGGTCATGCCTGGACGGCAAGGCGAAGGTTTCGGCAAGGCGCTGATGGCCGCCAGCCTGGGTGCGGTCGATGCGGGGTTCGAGGATGGCGCCGCGCCGCTGCCGCAGATCATGATCGGCGATCCGGACTATTACGACCGCTGGGACTTCACTGCCCGGCACACGGGGGGCTGGCACTGCCCCGGCCCGTTCGAGAAACACCGCCTGCTGGCGCGGACCGGCAATCCGGCGATTCTGCCTGCCGAAGGAATGCTGGGGCCTTGGGAAGGGTAGTTTTTCGGGACGTGCGATCAGGACATCCGTTCTGACCTTGCTGCGGCACCGGCCCACTCCCCCACCCGGCCACCCACGGCAAGATACTGTTTGGGTGGCCGGGTGGGGGAGCGGGCTGGTGCCGCAAGCCTTCGGCGGACGTCGAAGGCGCACCCAACAAACGCTCCATTGAGAAACCCACCACCTTCTGCCATCGCTTAAAACGTGCCCTACACCCCGCCCCCCGAACTCGCCGGACTGTCGCTCGCCCAAATCGCCGAGGCGGTGGCCGAACATAGATTGCCGCCCGTGGAACAGTGGTCGCCGGAACATGTCGGCGAGAGCCATATGCGCATCGCCGCCGACGGGACCTGGTATCACGAGGGTTCGCCGATCACGCGCCCGGCCATGGTCCGCGCCTTTGCCGGGCTGCTCAATCGCGAGGAAGACGGCGGCTACTGGCTCGTCGTGCCCTATCAAAAGCTGAGCATCGAGGTCGAGGACGCCTGTTTCATCGCCACCGACGTCAGCGAGACCGAGGGCGATCTCGCCTTTCGGCTGAACACCGACGAGCTGGTGGTGGCCGGGCCCGACAATCCGATCCGCGCGGCAGGCAATGCCGACCGCCCGTCCATCTACATTCATGTCAGGCGCGGGTGCGAAGCGCGGCTCAACCGCTCGACCTACGAACAGCTCGCCCGGATCGCGCTCGAACGCGGTGACGACTGGACGGTGACCAGCGGCGGCGAAATCTTCTCGCTGCTGCCCGCATGAGTGCGATCTTCGACCGCCTGACCCGTTTGTTCGAGCATGGCCATAGCCGCGATATGGCCGATCTCATGTCGGACAGCCGCTTTGCCGATGCCGAGCGCACCGCCGACGCCGCTGTGCTGATCGCCGTAACCGAGCAGCCCGATCCCACCGTCCTGCTTACCCAGCGCCCGCGCACCATGCGCGATCATCCGGGCCAGGTCGCCTTTCCTGGCGGCAAGCTCGACTATGGCGAGAATGCGGTGGAGGCGGCACTGCGCGAGGCGTGGGAAGAACTGCATATCGAGCCGGAGCAGGTCCGCGTCATCGGCACGACCGACCGCTACCAGACGGGCACCGGGTTCGACATTACCCCGGTACTGGCCACCGTACCGCACGACCTGCCCATCCGCCCCGACCCGCGCGAAGTCGAAAGCTGGTTCGAATGCCCGCTCGACAAGCTGATGGATGCATCGCAATGGGGCCGCAATTCGGTGTTCTGGAAAGGCGCGATGCGCGAATATCTCGAAATGGACCACGAAGGTTACAGGATCTGGGGCGTGACGGCGGCGATATGCTGGAACCTGTCGCGCCGGATCGGCTGGCTGGAGGCGCGGAAATGAGCGGGACTGCACGCCTCCCCCGGGCCGCTTGGACGCAGCGCGCCAGCCTTGCGAAGCTGGTCGATGTCCTGGGAGCCGATGATGTGCGCTGGGTTGGCGGCTGCGTGCGCGACACGCTGCTGGAGCACGAGGCGAACGATATAGACATGGCTACGCGGCACTTGCCCGCAAGCGTGATCGACCGGTGCAAGGCCGCCGGCATTCGCACCATCCCGACCGGGATCGACCACGGTACGGTCACGGCGGTTCTTACCGACGGCAGTGTCGAAATCACCACGCTGCGCCGCGATGTGGCGACCGACGGGCGCCGCGCGACGATCGCTTTCAGCGAGGAGTGGCAAGACGACGCCGCGCGGCGCGATTTCACCATCAATGCGCTTTATGCCCATCCCGAAACGCTCGAGATCAGCGACTATTTCGGCGGGCTGGACGATCTTGCCGCGGGGCATGTTCGTTTCATCGGCGATGCCGCCACGCGGATCAAAGAAGACCATCTGCGCATACTGCGGTACTTTCGCTTCGCCACGCGCTTCGGCGATTCATGGGATGCGGAGGCGACCGATGCCTGCAGCGAACTCGCCGCGACCTTGAAGGGGCTGAGCCGAGAACGCGTGGGTCAGGAATTGCTGAACCTGCTGGCCCTGCCCGATCCAGCGGCAACGCTCGCCAAAATGCGCGAGCTGGACGTACTCGATCATGTGCTGCCGGAAAGCGGCAGACGCGAGGTCGACCAGCTTGAGCGCCTGACCACCGCCGAACGGCGCGCCGCTATCGCGCCCGATCCGATGCGCCGCTTAGCAGCTCTGCTTCCCGCGATTCCGCCAGTGGCCGAAACGGTGGCCGCCCGCCTGCGGCTCTCGCGCAGCCAGCGCAGCCGGCTGGCATGTGTCGCCCGCCGCGAGACGGGTGATGGCAAACACCCACGCGGTCTCGCCTATACGGTCGGCCTCGAATGTGCGATCGATCGCCTGTTGATCGGGGGCGCGGATGCGGCGCCGGTCATGGGATGGGAACCGCCCGTTTTCCCGTTGAAAGGTGGCGAGATCGTCGCGCGCGGCGTGGGCAAGGGGCCGGAAGTCGCCCGCATTCTCCAACGGATCGAAAGCCGATGGATCGAGGAGCATTTCCCCTCCCGCGACAGGGTGGAGGCCCTCCTCGACGAGGAACTCGCGGCTCGTTGACCACGGGGAGTTGCGATCCTTCAGCTTGGCTTAAGGTGCAATGCAGCATAAATGTCACGCGGTTGCAGAAAGATGCGATCCGTGAAATAGAGCGCCGGTTCCCTTGGGGGGACTTGCGGGTGGCGCAGAATACCCACTCTCGCCCGCTTTTTCCAGTTTGGTCGGCTCGATCGCATGTTTCGCGCGTGGGGGAGCCGCGTCGTAAGAATAACAAGTCTTGGAGTTGCATTATGAAATTCGCGAAGCTGGCCGTTGCCGCCATCGCCCTCGCCGCCACCCCCGCCCTGGCCAACGAACAGGTCGTTGCCGGTGCAGTCGTGACCGGTCCCGAAGGCAATGCCGTCGGCACGATCGTTTCGGTCGAAAACGGCCAGACCGTGCTCGACACCGGCAAGCACAAGGTTCCGCTGGCGGCGGACATGTATGGCGAGGGTGAAGCCGGCCCGACCATTACCGTGACCAAAGCGCAGATCGACGGCATGATCGACGCGCAGCTTGCCGAAGCCGCTGCCAAGCGCGATGCCGCGCTGGTCGTGGGTGCGCAGGCGATGGACGCCGAACACGCGCCGCTCGTCACCGTGCTCGAAATCAACGGCGACAACATCGTGATCGCTCGCGGCGGGGACGAAACCGATAAAGTCACGCTGCTGCGCGAACACTTCAGCGGCGGCGAGCATGGCCTGATGGCGCTGCTGACCAATGCGCAGATCGAAGCTGCAATGGCGCAGGCTGCCCCCGCTGGCGACAGCGCCGGGGAATAATCCCACTACCCTTGGACGGGTTTACAAAGGCCGGAGGCGAGCAATCGCCTTCGGCTTTTTTGGATGCGGTTAATGCGCGCGATCAGGACTACTGTCCGGCAAGCAAGCCCAAACTTTAGAATTTATTGTCGCGCGGGAAGCCCTGCGGCGGGAGCCGGCCGGCGCCGCCGCGAGCGACCTTCCATTGCCACATCTCGTTCTCCGTCCGCGTGCGGTCGCCCTTGCCGCCCATCTGCCACGACAGGCCCTCGGCCAGCGTGAAGGTGGTCGCATCAGACAGCCCGCCATCGCGATAATTCTGCAGCTTGACCCCCTGCCCTTTGGCCAGGGTGGGAAGCTCTTCGAGGTTGAACACCACCAGCTTGCGATTGTCGCCCACCACCGCGACATGATCGTGACCCGCCGCGATCGGACGGACCACAGCGAGCCGCGCATCGCCTTTCAGAGTGACGACCTGCCTGCCCTTGCGTGTCTCGGCCAGCAGTTCGTCGGTCGTGGTCCCGAAACCCTTCCCGGTGCTCGCAGCCAGCAGCAGCCGCTTGCCCTTCTCGTGCACCACTACGGCGACGATCTGCGCGCTTGCGTCGATGTCGAGCGTGTTGCGCACCGGCTCGCCAAAGCCGCGCGCACCGGGCAGCTTGTCCGCGCCCAGAGTGAAGAACCGGCCCTTATCGGTCGCCAGCAGCAGCTTGTCGGTCGTCTGTGCGTGGAGCACGAAGGCAGGCCCGTCACCCTCCTTATATTTGAACTCCTGATCCAGCGGCAGGTGCCCCTTGGCCCCGCGCACCCAGCCCTTCTGCGACAGGATCACCGTGACCGGCTCCTTCTCGATCATCGCATCCATGCTGAATTCGACTGCGGGGGCGGCCTCCTCGATCTCGGTACGGCGCGCGCCGAGTGCGGTTTCGGGGCCGTATTCCTTGCGCAGCGCACCCAGATCGCGCTTCAGCCGGGTGCGTTGCCGTGCCGGGCTGCCGAGCAGCTTTTCCAGCTCGTCCTGTTCCTTGAGTAGCTCGTCCTTCTCGTTCCTGAGCTGCATTTCCTCCAGCTTGCGCAGGCTGCGGAGCCTCATGTTGAGGATCGCCTCGGCTTGCCGATCGGTGAGGCTGAACTCCTCCATCATCACCGGCTTGGGCTCGTCCTCGGTGCGGATGATCTCGATCACGCGGTCGAGATTGAGGAAGGCGATGATATAGCCTTCGACCAGCTCAAGCCGCCGCGCGATCTGGTCGAGCCGGTGCTGGCTGCGGCGCTGGAGGATGTCGATCTGGCTTGCGATCCAGTGGGTGAGGACTTCCTTCAGCCCCATCACCATCGGCGTGCGTCCGGCATCGAGCACGTTGAGATTGAGCCCGAAACGCGTTTCGAGATCGGTCAGCTTGTAGAGCGATTCCTTGAGCAGTTCGGGATCGACATTGCGGCTGCGCGGGACCAGCACGATGCGGATCTGCTCGTCGCTTTCGTCGCGCACATCTTCCAGGATCGGCAGCTTCTTGTCGGCGATGGCAGCGGCGATCTGTTCGATCAGCTTGCCCTTGGGCACCTGATAGGGGATCTCGCTTACCACGAGCTGCCATTGCCCACCGCCCAGCCGCTCGATACCCGCCTCGCGGTCCTCGGCTTTTTCGGCTTCGGCAGCGTGAAAGCGGCCCCGCACGCGGAAGGAACCCCGCCCGGTTTCATAGGCCGCCGCCACCGTTTCGGCGCTTTCGGCCACGATCCCGCCAGTGGCGAAGTCCGGCCCCTTGAACAGCTCCATCAGCCGCGCATGTTCGACATGCGGATTGTCGATCACCTCCAGAGTCGCATCGACGATCTCGGCGACATTGTGGCTCGGGATATTGGTCGCCATACCCACAGCGATGCCGCTGGCGCCGTTGGCCAGCAGGTTGGGGAACAGGCCCGGCATGATATCGGGCTCTTCTTCCTCGTTATTGTAGGTCGGAATGAAGTCGACCGTGCCCGCATCGAGGCCTTCCATCAGGCGCATCGCCGTCTTGGTCAGCCGCGCCTCGGTGTAGCGGTAGGCGGCAGCATTATCGCCGTCGATATTGCCGAAATTGCCCTGACCCTCGACCAGCGGGTAGCGCAGCGCGAAATCCTGCGCGAGGCGGACCATCGCATCGTAAGCGGCGGTATCGCCATGCGGGTGGTATTTACCGATCACCTCGCCGACCACGCGGGCCGACTTCTTGAATCCGCTCGCTGGATCGAGCTTCAATTGCCGCATGGTCCACAACAGACGGCGATGGACCGGCTTCAGCCCGTCGCGCAGATCGGGCAGCGATCGCGCAGTGATCGTGGACAGCGCATAGACCAGATACCGCTCCGACAGGGCGCTGTCGAAAGGGGCGTCGACGATCGCGTCGAAGGGGTCTTTTTCGTCGTTCGCGGTAGTATCTTTGGCGGCCATGCGACCCGCCCTACCACCGCCACGGCTCACCTAGAAGAACGGAACGTCGGCCTTTCCCCACGCATTGCATGGGTAACACGAAATCAAGGAGTTACACTATGACCAAGCGCGTGATGATCCTCGCCACCGATGGCTTCGAACAGTCGGAGCTGATGAAACCCAAGGCCAATCTGGAGACTGCCGGTATCGAAACCGAAGTGGTCAGCCTCGAAAGCGGACAGATCAAGGGTTGGCAGGACAAGGACTGGGGCGACAGCGTCGCCGTCGACAAGACGGTCGACGACGTATCGAGCTGCGAAGGCTATGATGCGCTGCTGCTTCCCGGCGGCCAGATGAACCCCGACATCCTGCGCATGAACGAGCGCGCCATCGCGATCGTTCGCGAATTCGGCATGGCGGACAAGCCGATTGCCGCAATCTGCCACGCGCCTTGGCTGCTTGCCGAGGCAGGCCTGATCGACGGCAAGACCGTAACCGGCTGGCCCTCGATCCGCACCGACCTCAAGAATGCGGGCGCGAAGGTCGTCGACCAAAAGGTTGCCACCGACGGCAATCTCATCACGAGCCGAAATCCCGACGATATTCCAGCCTTCAGCAAAGCGCTGATCGAGATGCTGGGCGAACATGTCGAGCAGGAACAGCTCGAAGCCGCCTAAGCGACTGAAAACGCTTTACAGCGAGGGCCCTGCCGCAGCGATGCGGCGGGGCTTTTTCGTTTGTTTGGGAATTTCTCGCTTGCGGACATTGCGTTGTGGCGTCTGTCAAATTGTGTTTTGATTGTGTTCATATTGTGGCGAAAATAAGGCGTGGGATGGCGAGTTTGCCGAGAGGAGCTGAAAATGAGGAGAATTCTGCTGCTAGGTGCCGGGTCGACGCTGGTTCTGGCTGGGTGTGGGGGAGCGCAAGATGACGCGACCGAACGCCTCGCCACGGTAGATGCCGAAGCTGCACCAATGGCCAGTTACGACGTTGCCGAGGAAGCTGCGATGGTGGCGCCACCGCCCCCACCTGCGACTGCATCGAGCGAAGCGCGTGGGGCCGAGACGATGCCCGGCGCGGGCACGATTCCCGTCGGGGCGCCGCAGGTCGCCTATCGCTATGCCTATGGGTTCCGTTTGCCTTCCGATGCGATCCGACCCCTACAGGAACGTCACGCCGATATGTGCGAAGCGAAGGGTCCCGAGGTCTGCCGCATCATCTCGATGGATCAGGCCGAGAACGAGGGCGATTACGCCTATGGCAGCCTGACGCTGGCCGTGCGCGCCAGCGATGCTCGCAGCTTCGGCAAGGACCTCGCCAATGCGAGCGGTAAGGTCGATGGCGAACTCGTTTCTTCTTCGATCGAGGGCGAGGACCTTTCCAAACGCATCGTCGATACGGAAGCACGGTTGCGGGCCCGCACCGTGCTGCGAGACCGGCTGATGGATGTCCTGCGCAATCGCCGCGGGACCGTGTCCGAACTCGTCGCGGCAGAGCGCGGCGTGGCGCAGGTCAATGAAGAGATCGACCAGGCGCAAAGCTGGCTGGCAGAAATGCGCGGACGCGTAGCCTATTCGAATATGGCCGTGACCTATGAAAGCGGCAAACCGGCTACCGGTGGTTTCGCCGAACCGATCCGCAATGCGTGGAATTCGCTTGGCGGCATCTTCGGAACGATGATCAGCGTGCTGATTGTGTTGTTTGCCGTCCTCATCCCGCTGGCGCTGCTGGTGTGGCTAGGCATTAAAATCTGGCGGCGGCTGGGGCTGTCGACCGGAATCGGGGATGGCTGGACGAAGGCCGAGACGACCGAAACCCCCTAAAACCGCCGCATATCGTGGCTTGTCGCGGGGATGCGCACGGTCAACCCGTCCATGCCCGCCGTCAGCTCTATCTGACAGGACAGGCGGCTCGTGCGCGCGACGCCGGCGGCGAGGTCGAGCATATCCTCTTCCTCCTCGCTCGCCTCGCCGAGCCGGTCGAACCATTCGGGCGCGACGATGACGTGGCAGGTTGAGCAAGCCATCTGGCCCTCGCAGGTCCCCTCTAGCGGCAGGCCCGCCCCTTGCGCCACACGCAGCAGATTGTCGCCCGGCTCGGCTTCGGCGGAGACGGTTTCGCCCTGCGCGGTTTCGAATTCGATTCTCACAATCCTTGCGCCTCCGCAGCCGCGTTGATCTTGGCCGCAGCCTCCTCGATCTCTTCCAGCGTGGTGTAGCGGCCGAATCCCAGGCGGATCGAGCTTTTCGCCTGCTTGTCGCCAAGGCCGATCGCCTTGAGCACGTGGCTCGGACGGCCCGATCCGCTAGCGCAGGCCGATCCGGCGGAGAACATCACGTCGCGCACATCGCTCATCAGCCGGGCGACATCGAGTCCGTCGCGGCGAATGTTGAGATTGCCGTGCCAGCGGGCGTCCTCGCTGCCGTTCAAAGTCCAGCCGTCGAACAATTCGCGCGACCGGGCCCAGAGCTTTTCCACATGCTCGCGGTCCTGCTCCATCCGGTCTTTCGCCTCCGCCGCCGCCGCACCCATGCCCGCGATGAGCGCGGGGCTGAGCGTGCCCGAACGCAGGCCGAATTCCTGCCCGCCGCCGGTTTGCACCTCGGCCAGGTCGACGCCATTGCGCACCCACAACGCACCGACGCCCTTGGGACCGTGGAGCTTGTGCGCCGAAATCGCGATCATATCCGCGCCGGTCAGCTCGATCCGGCCATAGGCCTGCACCGCATCGCAGAGGAACAGCGCGCCCGCTCCCTTGGCCTTGCGGTGCCATTCGATGGTCGGCTGGATGGTGCCGATCTCGTTGTTGACCTGCATGACACAGACCAGCCGCGTGTCCGCCGGGAGGTCCTGCTTGGTGTTGCACTGCCCGGTATTGGCGACGTTGAGCACATGGCTTTTGCCCGCGTCCTGCGCGGTATCGCCGACCGCCGAATGCTCGATAGCCGAGTAAGAGACCGTGCCGCCCTGCCCCGAGCCGCGAATGGCGAGATTCAGCGCCTCGGTTGCGCCGCCGGTGAAGATCACGCGGCCATTGGGCGGAAACAGCGCGGCGACCTGATCGCGCGCCAGCTCGATCGCGGCCTTTGCCTGACGGCCCATACGGTGCGCGCTGTGCGGATTGCCGAAACCGGTGCCGCCCGGCCCGTCGAGCCAGCGCAGCATCGCAT
>CAMYIQ010000054.1 GCA_947258465.1 uncultured Erythrobacter sp. | reverse complement strand
CTGCGGGCCGCGCCGAAGCCTCGCACAGCGAAGCCGCGCCCGCACCCGCCAAGACAAAGGTCGACCTCTCGCAGCTCCCTCATGAGGGCGCGATCCGCTGGGGCAATCCCAAGGGGCCGCGGCTCGTGGTCTTCTCCGATTTCCAGTGCGGCTACTGCAAGAAGCTCACCGGCGCACTCGAGCAGGCGGGCGTACTGGTCGAGGAGCGACCGATCTCGATCTTCGGCGCGGCGAGCCGGCGCCTCTCTGAAAGCGTCCTGTGCGCCAGCGATCCGGTCGCGGCGCTGCACGCTGCCTATACCGGCAAGCACGTGCCGCGTCCCGCCAGCTGCAAGGCCATCCGCGCGCTCGACGCCAACGAGGCCTTTGCCAAGGCCAATGGCTTTGCCGGGACCCCGGTGATCGTGCGCGCAAGCGATGGCGCGGTGATGCACGGCTATCGTGATGCTGCAACGCTCAACCGCTTCGCCAACCAGCGCGCCGGAGCAGGGCAATGAGCGGGCGTCACTTCCGGGCAATTTCAGCCGCCAGCCTCGCTGCGAGCATTGCCGGATGCGCCACGCTTGGCGGCAATGTCAAAGGCGATTTCGACTGCCGCGCGCCCGAAGGCAGCTGCGCGCCCACCACGCTGATCGACAGCGCGGCGATCGGCGAAGCTGGCACCGGCATGGCATCGCGCGCTGCAACCAGTCAGCCACCCTCGCTCGCTGGTCCGCGCCAGGCGGACGCCCGCTCGCTCCGGATCGTCATCGCCGCCTATCGCGACGCGGCGGGCCGGGACCACGAAGCGCGCGTGGTTCATGTCGCGCTGCCCGATCATCCTGCGGAGAGCTGGCATGCCCCGCGCTCGAGAGGCGAAGTGCTCCGCGCGCTCGGACGCGCGGGCAACGATGCGCAGACCCCGCCGCCGCCGACAGACCCGCAGAACGCGCCTGTCTTCAATCCCCTTCCCCTGCAGCTTCCGGATGTCCTGGTTATCCCCTCCCAGGCCCCGGAAGCGCAGCCCGGCGTTCCGGCGCCGGTCACCGGGGCACCTGGCCGTCTCCCCTCCCCCGGCTGGGTGCCCCACCCCCTTTCGCCTGGCGAACCCGAAGGAGAGAGCCAATGAACCGTTCGCTCGCCTCGGCGCGCGACGCGCTGCTCTCCGGCCTGTTCGGCGATGCGCGGCAGGCCGACCATGCCCGGCCGAGCTTCGCGCTCGACATGCTCTCGGACTGGCTCCCCTACCGCGTGTACGATGAAGGGCCGGGTCTCTATCGCAACGCGCATTCGAAGGGCTTCGTGCTCGAAGTGACCCCGCTGATCGGGGCGGACGAACGCACCGGCGAAATCCTCGGGCAGTTCTTCTCCGAGAGCCTGCCGCAGGGCGCCTGCTTGCAGGTCCTGAACTTCGCTTCCCCCCGGATCGGAGCGATCGTCGGACCCTGGTTCGGTCCGCGCTACGAGCAGGGCGGGATCTACGAAGCCATCGCCAAGGCGCGGACCAACCGCCTCTACGACCTCGTCTGGCATTCGGGCTCGGCGCATGCGCCGTTCCACGCGCGCCATGTCCGCCTCGTGTTGTCGCTCGGCGTTCCCGTGCCCGGGAGCGTCACCGACGCCGAGCTGACCGAATGCCGCGACGGGATGGCAGGGATGCTCAATTCGCTGGGTCTTGCCTCCAACCGGCTCGAACCGGCCGGACTTCTCGCGCTGATCGACGAGCTGACCTCGCCGACCACCGCGCGCGAGCTCGATCTTACGCACTGGAACCGCGAGGACACGCTCGACGTCCAGGCGATCCGCCGCGATATAGAACTTGAGGTCGAGGACGACCGGCTGATCCTCCGGACCGAGCGGTTCCGCGAGACCGGACGCAGCCGCGACGGTATTCCCCAGATGGGCACCTGCTATCCCGACCGCTTCGACGTGCGCCATTACGGCGTTCGTTCGACCCCCGAGCGCTGGGCACCGTGGGAATGCGCGCGGCTCATCGGCGACATGTTCACCGACAAGCTGCGCTTTCCCTGTCCCGCCGCGACCATGTTGTGCCTCCACTATCCCGACCAGGAAGCGGCCTCGGCGCGCGCAGGCTACAAGTTCATGCGCACTACCAGCCTGTCGGAGACCAGGAGCGCGCGCTTCCTGCCGAGGCTTTCTGAGCAATCGGCCGAATGGAAGCATGTCCAGGCCGAGCTCCAGGCGGGCAAGAAGCTGGTCAAGTTGTTCTACGGACTCACCACCATCTCGCCGTTGGGGGATGGCGACGCGCACGAACGCACGGTCAAGGCGATCTACAAGGCCGCCGGTTGGGACCTCGCCGACGAACGTTTCCTCCAGTTGCAGGGTCTCGTCGCGGCCTTCCCGCTGAGCCTTGCCGACGGGCTGGTCCACGACCTTGCGCGCCTTAAGCGCTTCCGCACCATGCTCTCGACCACCGCGGCGAACATCGCCCCGCTGCAGGGCGAGTATCTCGGCGGCGCAATCCCGCATCTGCTGCTCCTGGGACGACGCGGCCAGCCCTTCTGGTGGTCGCCATTCGAAAACACTGCCGGCAATCACAATATAGCGATCTGCGGCAAGTCGGGCTCGGGCAAGTCGGTACTGCTGCAGGAGCTCTGCACAGCGCTCCGCGGTGCGGGCGCCAAGGTCGTGGTGATCGACGACGGGCGCAGCTTCGAGCATTCGGTCAAACTGCAGGGCGGACGCTTCGTCGAGTTCACGCTCGCCTCGGGCTTTTCCCTGAACCCATTCTCGATGGTCGACGATGCCCGCGCGCACGAAGACGAGGATTACCGCCTCGACTGCTTCGCCATGATCAAGGCAATCGTTGGCCAGATGGCACGGCCGAGTGCAGCCCCCTTGGACACCGAGCGCGGCCTCATCGACCGGGCAGTGACGCAGGTCTGGGAAGCGCTCGGCAGCGGCGGCGCGATCGACGATGTCGCACATACACTCCATCAAAGCGAGAACGAGGCGGGCAAGGATTTGGCGACTGCGATCGCGCCCTTCTGCCGCGGTGGCAGCTATGCCGGGTTCTTTTCCGGCAAGGCGAGTTTCGCGCTTGAGGACGATTTCACCGTCTTCGAGATGAGCGATCTCGCGAGCCGCGAGGAACTGCGAAGCGTCGTCCTTTCGGCGATCATGTTTATGACCGGCCAGGCGATGACGCGGAGTTCGCGCAGCACCAAGAAACTGCTGCTGATCGATGAAGCCTGGGCGATGCTCAAGGGCGGCTCGATGGGCGAGTTCGTCGAGACCTACGCCCGCACCGCACGCAAATATGGCGGCGCGCTCGCCACCGCCACCCAGTCGCTCAATGACTATTACAAGTCCGATGGCGCGCGCGCCGCGCTCGAGAACAGCGACTGGATGCTGGTGCTCCAGCAGAAGCCCGAGACCATTGCCGATTTCCGCAAGGAAGCCCGGCTCGACATGGACGACCGCACCGAAACGCTGATCCGCAGCCTCAAGCGCTCGGGCAGTGAATACAGCGAGATCTACCTGAAGGGTCCCGAGGTTGAAGCCGTCGGGCGGCTCGTGCTCGATCCGCTCTCGGCGACGATCTTCTCCTCCGATCCCGACACCTATGCCGCGATCCGCCGCCATGTCGAAAGCGGCATGCCGCTCGAACGCGCGGTCGCGCTCGTCGCCGGCGTGGAAGGAGGCGCATGATGGTGCTCGAGACCACCACGCTCGTCGACCGCGTGCCGCTTCCGACTGCCAAACGCGCCCGCGAAAAGCATCGCGCCGTAAACTGGCTCGCGCTGTTCCAGGGCACCTGCCTCGTCCTCCTCGAAGCAGCAGGCTTCGCTGTGAGCACGCTGCTGCTGGTCCTCGGTCTGCCGCTTTTCGTTTTTCTACTCATCGCCGGCTGGGACCTCACGGCGCTGTTCGCGCAGCTCGGCAACCTCGCCGATCACTACCGCACTGCCGAGCCGATCGCGCGGCACCTCTTCGCGCAGGACCTCCAGATCGCCTTCCTCAGCTCCGCTGGCGGGCTCGCGCTGCTGCGGCTGCCAAGCTTCCTGCGCCGCCTCGACCGCCGCCTTTGCCGCCAAAACAACGAGGGATATCCCCGCCATGGATAGACTGAACCTCCCGCTTCGCCAGCTAGGCCCGAAACTCCTCGCCGTAGCGGTGCTTGTTGCCGCGCTGCTGTGGGGCGCATGGCTTACCCAGCAGGTCACCAGCTCCCCCAAGCAGCGGATCGTCACTGTCCGGCTCGCCGAGACCATCGGCACATTCGTTGAGGAGGCCGCGCGCGCCGATGCCGATCCGGCGGTCGTCCAGGCTGCGAGCCTTGCCTATCTCAAGGCCGCCGAGGCAGCAGTCGCAGACATGGGCCGCGACGGCCGCGTGGTGCTCGTCGCCGAGGCAGTGCTCGCCGGGGCAGCCGAAGATGCGACCCCCGAACTCGAACGGCGCATTGCGGACGAGCTCGCCGGGGAGAAGCAGCCATGAGCCTGCCCCGCTCGCTACGCCGTCCGCTGCTGCTTTCGGGCCTCGTCCTGCTGCCGCTCGCCTGGGCGCCGCTCGATGCCTTCAGCAAGGACCACGCCTTTCTCATCAATGCGAGCCCGAGCCTCCCCAACTGGGCGTTCTGGCTCGACAAGAAGGCAGCGATCCAGCGCGGCAGCCTTATTTTCTTCGAGCCGCCGCGAAGCGAACTCGTCGAAAGACATTTCGGTGAAGGGCCGCAGATGTTCGGCAAGCGCGTGCTGGGCATGCCGGGCGATGTCGTGCGCCATGAGGGCGACGCGGTCTTCATCAACGGCAGGAAGGTTGCGAGCCTGCTCAAGGTCACGCGCCTCGGCGTTCCGCTCACGCGGGGCCCCGAAGGCGTGATCCCCGAGGGTTGCTACTATACCGGCACCAGCCATCCACGCGGGCTCGACAGTCGCTACGGCGAAATCGGCTTCGTCTGTCGTGGGCAGATCCTCGGTAGCGGGAGGACGATCCTGTGATGCGCCCCCTCCTTCCGCTTGGCGCCCTTCTCCTCGCCGCGCTTCCTGCGAGCCTGCAGGCACGAGACTATGGCCAGCGCGGCGCGGTGTTTCCGGTGATCGAGCGCGACCTCCTCGAACAGATCCACACGCGCCTAGCGCAGATGGAAAAGTCGGGCGAGACCGCGAAGCTCAACCAGGAATTGAAGCGCCGCACCATAGCGCGGGTCAACCGTCCCGACCCGGTCGCCGGCCTGATCCGCGCGCACGAAAGCCGCAGCTGGCCCTTCGATCCGACGATCACACTCGCCGCCGATATCCGGGAGGCCAAGGGCGAGCTCATCCATGCGGCCGGAACGCGGGTCAATCCGCTCGATAGCGTCGCGCTGCGTGTCCCTCTGCTCTTCCTCGACGGCGACGATCCGGCGCAGATCGCCTGGGCACTCAGGCAAGACCCCAATGCCAAGCTAATCCTCGTCAAAGGCGCGCCGCTTGAGCTGATGAAAGCCCGCCAGCGAAGGTTCTATTTCGACCAGGGCGGAAATCTCACCGAAAAGTTCGGCATCAGGGCCGTGCCCGCCCGGGTGCGCCAGAACGGGCGTGTCCTCGAAGTGAGCGAGATCGCGTTACCGCCCCGAAAGGCCAAGCCATGAGCAGCTTCCGCGCCTTCCTCGTGCTGTTCACGGCAGCGCTTTCGCTCGCCTTTTCTTCGCCTGCCTCAGCCGATGCCGGACCGGGCAAATGCACCGGGCAGTTCGTCAATCCGATCACCGACATCTGCTGGTCGTGCCTGTTCCCGATCTCGATCGGCGGGCTGGAGATCTGGCCGAGCAATCGCCCCGATCCCGACAATCCCGACCTGCCCGTATGCCTGTGCGGTCTGAGGTCCGGGATTGCGATGGGCTTCTGGGAGCCGGTGCGGCTTGCCGATGTCAGCATGAAGCCATGGTGCTTCGTGAACCTCGGCGGCATGAAACTCGATCCGGGCTTCGATATCGGCTTCCGCTCGATCTCGGGTCCATCGGCGGTGGGCGGCGCGAGCCAGTATTATTCGAGCTGGCACGTCCACTGGTACGCCTATCCGCTGATCTACTGGATGGAGATCGTTGCCGATTTCCTGTGCCTCGAGCCCGGCTCGATCGACATCCTCTATATCTCCGAGATCGATCCGCTGTGGCAGGACAGCGAGCTCACGGCGATCATCAACCCCGAGGCCGTGCTCTTCGCCAACCCGCTGGCATTGGCCGCCTGCGCTGCGGATTGCGCCGCATCGACCGCCAACCTCCCGCTCGACGAGATGTTCTGGTGCGCGGGCTGCCAGGGTTCGATGTATCCGATGAACGGCAATGTCTCGGCCAGCATAGGTCACGTCCAGGCCTCGCGGCTCGTGCTCTCG
>CAMYIQ010000053.1 GCA_947258465.1 uncultured Erythrobacter sp. | reverse complement strand
GCGAAGGGCTTGACGGCGGGCTAATCCATATCGGCTGGGGCGGCGATATCGACTGGTCCAACGAGCGCTTTGATGATTTCGAAGAAATCCGCAAGACGTGGAACGAACTGAAGGATCCCGATGCATCCGGCAAAGACCCTAATATCGAGATGCTTTACGCCTTTCGCTCCGGCCTTCAGATCGGCGACTATGTCGTCATCTCCGATGGCCGCCACAGCTATCGTGCCTTTGGCCGGGTGAGCGGCGAGTATTATTTCGATGCCGACGCCGATTTCCATCCGCACCGGCGCAGCGTCGAATGGATCTGGCGCGATGATAATGGCGCCGAGCGCACGCCTTTTTATGCTCGCAATTTCCGCCGCCAGTCAGCCTATCGGCTTGATCCGGACCGGATCGACTGGGATGCGCTCGAAGCGGTGGTGATCGATCCCAATGCCGAGCGACCAGTGGCTGGCGCGCGGCCGCATGTCCTGATTATCGATGAGATCAACCGAGCCAATATCTCCAAGGTGTTCGGCGAGCTGATCACGCTGCTCGAAACCGACAAGCGGCTCGGCTGCGAAAACGAAGTCCGAGTCCGGCTTCCCTATTCGGGGGTGAGTTTTGGCGTGCCGGCCAACCTGCACATTATTGGCACGATGAACACTGCGGACCGCTCGATTGCGCTGCTCGATACCGCATTGCGCCGCCGCTTCACCTTCCGCGAGCTGATGCCCGACGTCGAAGAACTGCGCCAGGCGCTGGCGGCCAGAGGGCTTGATGCCGCAAATCTCGATGGAATCGATCTATGCAAACTGCTCCAGACGATCAATGAGCGGATCGAATATCTCTTCGATCGCGAACATCAGATTGGTCACGCCTATTTCACCGGCTGCCGATCCCGCGCCGATGTTGAGAACGTCGTGCGCCACAAGGTCATCCCGCTCTTGGCCGAATATTTTTATGAAGACTGGTCGAAAGTCGCGGCAGTGCTTGGCGATGGCGAGGACACCAATGGCTCCCGCTTTCTCGAAGCGCGGCGGCTGACAGCACCCGCTGGTTTTGCCGATGATGAGCTGGGCGGCGACAAGCTGCGCTGGAGCGTAAAGGCCCGTTTCGACTTTTCGGACTTTGCCGCCTGATGCCCGCCTATACGGTTCGGGAGTGGGAAAAGCTCGTCTATGGCGAGGGCGAAGGTCAGATCCTCGAGCGCCACGCCGACAGACTGGCAAGCCTCGCGGCTCGCTCGGCCTTTGCTGGACGCGGCGGCAGCGGCGTGCTCGAACATGGCCGGCATGGCTTGCGCGCGCGGGGCGTGGTCGGAATTCTGGCCGCAGGCGATGCGAGCCTGGAGATTCTGCCCAAGATCGACGTGGCACCAGGGGAAACAAGAGATCATCAGAATGCAGCGATCCGCAAGCGGCTGGTGCATATGCTCGCGGTTGCGCTCGACCTTAAGATCGATCTCGGCGTCTTCACCAATCTTGCCTGGCAGCGCGAGACCCTGCTCGAAATCCTGATCCACATCTTCTGCAACAAGCTAACCGAAGCTCTGCGCAAGGGCATGCCGCGCCGCTATATCACCCGCGAAGACGATCTGCCGACCTTGCGCGGGCAGATCGACATCACCCGTCAGTTCACCCGCCATGCGGTCAATCCCGGCCGTCTTGCCTGCCGCTTCGATCTCTTATCCGAAGACACCCCGCTCAACCGGATCATGAAAGCGGCAGTGCTGCACCTGTCGCGCCTCTCGCGGCGCGCCGCCAACCAGCAGCGCCTGCGCGAGCTTGCCTTCGTCTATGCCGACATTACCGACATGCCGGTTGCCACGCTGCGCTGGGATCAGGTGGTAATCGACCGCACCAATCGGGCCTGGCAGGAGCTCTTCGCCATGGCCCAGCTTTTTTTGCAAGACCACTATCAGACGACCACGGGCGGGGCCGGCCAGGGCACCGCCATGCTGTTTGAGATGAACGCGCTGTTCGAGGAATATGTCGGGCGCTTGATCGCCCGCGCCCTGGCAGGGACGGGACTTACTGTTTCGCTGCAAGGCGGACGGCTGTTTTGCCTGAGCGCCACGGACAGCGGACGGACCATGTTCCAGACCCGGCCCGATATTCTCATCCGGCAGGGTGGCATGGTGATCCAGGTTATTGACACCAAATGGAAGCGGTTATCCGCGCGGATCGATGACCCCAAGCAGGGCGTCTCGCAGGCCGATGTCTATCAAATGATGGCCTATGCTCAGCTGTATGACGCGCCGCGCCTGATGCTGCTCTATCCCCACCATCCGGGCCTCGGGACGCAAGACGCGGTCCAAGGGCGTTTTTCGATAACTGGGCACGCCACGGTCCTCGAGACCGCGAGCATCGATGTGGCGAACAGCGCGGACATGTTGGAACGGCTTCGCCGTCTGATCTTGGGAATAGAGCCGACGGCTCAGGAACTGGCGGGATGATGCGCTGGCCTTCTCAGGAGGGAGTTCGGATCAACCGGCAGCGGCGAGGCTTGCCTCCAGAAGACGACAAACGTTGCGAGAGACGATCATGATTAAGGTTTCGGCGTCTTGAGCGCCTCTGCAGAAGCGACACTCTGACCGCTAATCGATGCGGTGCACGCGCACAGCCTGTGAATCGGCATCGGCACGTGCCCCCTATCGGCGTCGAATTGACCCCTT
>CAMYIQ010000052.1 GCA_947258465.1 uncultured Erythrobacter sp. | reverse complement strand
GGAGAGGGACGATGAAGCGCGTTTGGAAACTGTTGCTGGCGCTATCTGCGCTGGCCTGGGGGCCTTCCGCCCATGCCGGATCGACCACGCTGGAGGCGACGTATTCCAGCAATATCGATAACGGATGGGTTCGGGTCGAACGGTGGCGCGACACTCTGACCGCCTTCACTCAGGAAGGCTTTCCCAGCGACGGGCGCGGCGATCAGACGGGCCAACGGGCCACCTTTTTCGGAACGGCCCGGCCCCATAGCTCGCGATTTCTTCTTTACTACGCGCCGAACTGGAACGTGGGTACGAAGGTCCCGGTGCTGCTGGTGCATGGTGCAAACCAGGATGCCGATCTTGCCTGGGCCGATCCGAACGAAGCGGGCAGTTACGGCTGCGGCCGATCGAGCTGCCCGTCCAGCGGTCTGATGCAGGACCTCTCGGGCCGGGGCTATCGCGTCTTCGCTCTCGGACTGCCGCACAAAAATGGCGACGGTTATTTTTGGTCCGAGCAGATCGCCGATGCGATTGCGATCATCAAATCCCGAACCGGCGCTGGCCAGGTCGACGTGGTCGCTTGGTCCAAGGCCGCATCGAACGCGCGCATGTATGTTTCAGGCGTCCGCAAATCATGGGGTACGGCCTATCGCGGCGATGTCCGCCGTCTGATCCTGCTGGGATCGGCGAATAACGGTATCGACCTGTCCTTCCGCCATGGATGGACTTTCAGCCTGACCGTCTATCCGGCCTGTGGCGGTGTAATCAATGGGCCGACCCCGCACGACAAGCTGATCTGCTATGGTCTCTGGCGCTCCGGCACGGAATGGACTTATGACTCGCCCTATTTCCCGGGCTCGGCCCAACTGCTCAAGGACTGGACGGGCACGTATGGACTGCCGACCTACGAACAGGACTGGTACACCACCTTCCACGGCGGGCAGGGCTTCTACAGCGCCGGGCCGGGCCTCTCCGCCTATCTGTCGAAATCGCTGGTCGATGTTATTCGGCAGGCCCCTTCGCCATCGGCTGTGCGGATTCACAATATCTGCGGCAATCAGGCCGATATAGCTCTCCTGCACAACGAACATACCGGACCGTCGGACGGGGTGGTTTTCATCGCGAGCTGCCGCGACACGACCGGAATGACGACACATGGCGGCAGTGTCACGGCAGCGGTAAATCATCTGGAACTAGGATGGGTCAGCACGTCGACCAGCTACATCAGACAATATTTGTCGGCGCCTTGATCCGATAAAACGCGTGCTCGAGCCGGGCGAGAGGATGGGCAATGTCGGTATCGACAAAGCGCAGCCACTCGCGCGGCCCAGCTTCGGTCGCCCGGGCCGCGGGCGGCTGCGGTGCCGACGTCGTCGACAACCGCGCAAGTAGTGGAAATTGGTCGGGGAGAGAGGATTCGAACCTCCGGCCCCTGCCTCCCGAAGACAGTGCTCTACCAGGCTGAGCTACTCCCCGACCGGATCGGACCGGGCCATCTGTGAAGGCCACGGCTGCGAGGCAGGCGCGCCCTATAGGTGTGGATTGCGGGCCGTGCAAGCGGGCAATTGCGACAAAAGCGCGGTACAGGCGCCTTACGCTGAAAACGAGCCGAAACCCCGTGCCCCAACCGCATTACGAACAGCAATATCTCGACCTCATGCGCCGCATCTGGCGCGAGGGGGACGAGCGCAAGGACCGCACCGGTGTGGGGACGCGTTCGGTCTTCGGCGCGATGCTGCGCTTCGATCTGTCCGGCGGGGCCATGCCGCTGATCACTACCAAGCGCGTCTATTGGAAGACCGCCACGCGCGAGCTGCTTTGGTTCCTGACCGGCGACACCAATATCCGCCCGCTGGTGCTGCAGGGCGTAAAGATCTGGAACGAGTGGCCGCATGCCCGCTATGTGAAGGAGACCGGCGACGCGATCGCGCTTGAGGATTTCGTCCAGCGCATCGCCGACGATGAAGCCTTCGCCCAGCGCTGGGGCGAGCTCGGCCCGGTCTATGGCAAGCAATGGGTCGACTGGCCGACCTATAATCGGCGGGAGGATGGCCTCTACGAACCGGGCGAGGGCGTGAACCAGATCGCCGAAGTCGTCGAATCGCTGCGCAACAGTCCGGGCAGCCGGCGGCATATCATCGAAGGCTGGAACGTCGCCGAGCTCGACCGGATGGCGCTGCCGCCGTGCCACAAAACCTATCAGTTTCACGTTGCAGGCGATCGCCTGAACTGCCTGCTCTATCAGCGCAGTTGCGATGTCGCGCTCGGCCTCCCGTTCAACCTGTGGTCGGCGGCGCTGCTCCAGCGGATGATTGCGCAGCAGGTCGATCTGGAACCCGGCGAACTGGTCTGGATGGGGGGCGATACGCATCTCTATCTCAATCACGAACATCTGATCCGCGAGCAGCTTTCGCGGGAACCGCAAGGCCATCCGCGGCTTGAAATAGTGCGGCGCCCGCCCTCGATCTTCGACTATACGATTGAGGATTTCGCGGTTCACGACTATGCGCCGCACGGGCCCATCAAAGCGCCCGTCGCGGTGTGATGCGGCGATGACTTGACCGTTTCCCACTCGTGAAATAAAATAACGCGCAAGCGTAAGATTGCGTCTGGGAGACGATTCTATGGCCGACAGGCCCGAGGGTAATGCAGCCAAGGGCGATAATCGCCCCAAGCTGTCGCTGCATGTTCCCGAACCGAAGTACCGGCCGGGCGACACGGTCGATTTCTCGCATATCGATGTGCCAGCAGCGGGCAGCATGGCCCGCCCGGACGAGGCTTGCGATCCCGCCGAAATGCGCGACATGGCCTTCGGTCTCGTCCGTGTGTTGGGCGAAGACAACAAGGCACACGGTCCCTGGGACCCGAAACTGGACCCGGACACGCTGCGCACCATGCTGGGCCATATGGCCATGACCCGGGCTTTCGACGAGCGGATGTTCCGCGGGCAGCGGCAGGGCAAGACCAGCTTTTACATGAAGTGTACGGGCGAAGAGGCGACCAGCGTTTCGGCCAGCATGGCGCTGGCGGCAGACGATATGGTGTTCCCCAGCTACCGTCAGCAGGGCATCCTGATCCAGCGAGGTTATCCGATGATCGAGATGATCAACCAGATCTACTCGAACAAGGGTGACAAGCTGAAGGGCCGCCAGCTACCGATTATGTATTCGAGCCGCGAACACAGCTTCTTCACGATCAGCGGCAATCTTGCGACGCAGACACCGCAGGCGGTGGGCTGGGCGATGGCGAGCGCGATGAAGGGCGATAGCCGCATCGCCGCGACCTGGGTGGGCGAGGGCAGCACGGCCGAAGGTGATTTCCATTCCGCCTGCACCTTCGCCACGGTGTATAATGCACCGGTTATCCTCAATGTTATCAACAACCAGTGGGCGATTTCGAGCTTCAGTGGCTTTGCTGGAGCGGAGCGCACGACCTTCGCCGCGCGCGCGCTGGGTTATGGGCTTGCCGGGCTGCGCGTCGATGGCAATGATGCGCTTGCCTGCTACGCCGCCGAGCAATGGGCCGCCAACCGTGCGCGCGCCAATGCCGGGCCGACGCTGATCGAATTCTTCACCTATCGCGCCGAAGGCCATTCTACATCGGACGACCCCAGCGGTTATCGTAGTGCGCAGGAGCGCGAGGAATGGCCGCTGGGCGATCCGGTCATGCGCCTCAAGAACCACCTCATCGCGATCGGCGAATGGGACGAGGAGCGCCAGGAAAAGATGGACCTCGAGGCGGCCGAGCACGTCAAGAAAGTCACCAAAGAGGCCGAAGCCAACGGCATTCTCGGTCACGGCCTGCACCACCCGTTCCGCACTATGTTCGAAGACGTGTTCGAGGAGTTGCCGTGGCACCTCCAGGAACAGGCCAACCAGGCCGTGCGCGAGCGTGAAACCAAGTTTCCGGAAGGGCTGCCGACCAAGGGAGTGCAGGGCTGATGAGCGAGACCGCAACCCAGGACGCACCCGCTACTGAAAGCGCAACCGAACGCCGCCTCAACATGATCGAGGCGATCAACGATGCGCTCGACGTATCGATGGGCCGCGACGAGGATGTCGTCGTCATGGGCGAGGATGTCGGCTATTTCGGCGGCGTATTCCGCTGCACTGCGGGCCTGCAAGAGAAATACGGCAAGACTCGTGTGTTCGACACGCCGATCAACGAATGCGGCATTATCGCAGTGGCCGTGGGGATGGGGGCCTATGGTTTGCGCCCTGTGCCCGAAATCCAGTTCGCCGATTATATTTACCCCGGTTTGGATCAGCTAATCAGTGAAGCGGCGCGCCTGCGCTACCGCTCGGCGGGAGAGTACATCGCGCCGATGACGGTGCGCTCGCCTTTCGGTGGAGGCATCTTCGGCGGCCAGACGCACAGCCAGAGCCCGGAGGCGATCTTCACCCACGTCTCCGGCCTCAAGACGGTGATCCCGGCGACGCCCTATGATGCCAAGGGCCTGCTGATCTCGTGCATCGAGGACAATGATCCGGTCATCTTCTTCGAGCCCAAGCGCATCTATAACGGGCCGTTTTCCGGCTATTACGACAAGCCCGTGCAGCCGTGGAAAAAGTTCGACGCCAGCGTCGTGCCGGAAGGCTATTACAAAATCCCGCTGGGCAAGGCGCGTCAGGTTACCGAGGGCGAACAGCTCACGATCCTCGCCTATGGCACGATGGTCCATGTGGTCGAAGCGGTGTGCAGGGAAAAGGGTGTCGAAGCCGACATTCTCGATCTGCGCACACTGGTCCCGCTCGATATCGAGGCGATCGAAGCCTCCGTCGAGCGGACCGGACGCTGCCTCATCGTTCATGAAGCCACGCGCACCAGCGGTTTCGGTGCAGAGCTTTCTGCGCTCGTGACAGAGCGCTGCTTCTACCATCTCGAAGCCCCGGTCGAACGCGTGACCGGCTTCGACACGCCCTATCCCCACAGCCTCGAATGGGCCTATTTCCCAGGCCCGATCCGCATTGGCGAGGCCATCGACAAGATCCTCAAGGACTGATCCTCATGGCGAAATTCACCTTCAACATGCCCGACATCGGCGAAGGCATCGCCGAGGCCGAGATCGTGCAGTGGCACAAAAAGGTCGGCGACACGGTCAAGGAAGACGAGGAATTCGTCGACATGATGACCGACAAGGCCACCGTGCCGATGGAAAGCCCGGTCGACGGGAAAATTCTCGAGATTGCCGGCAGCGAAGGCGATATGGTCTCGATCGGCTCGATGCTGGTTGTGATCGAGGTCGAGGGCGAAGTGCCCGACGACGTGGCCGAAGAGGCTCCGGCCCCGGCGCCTGCTCCCAAGGCGGACGAAGTCGAAGAGCGTATCGAGGTCGAGACCTCGGACGCCAGCGATGCCGACGACGCGATCGCCGTCGATCCCGAGACCGAGGCGGTTCCGGCACCGACCCCGGCTCCCGAGCCTGCATCGTCGGCCAAGGTCCTCGCCACGCCCGCGGTGCGCCAGCGCGCCAAGGATCTCGGTGTCGACCTAGCCCAGGTCAAGCCGGCCGAAGACGGTCGCATCCGTCACGGCGATCTCGACCAGTTCCTGTCCTACAATTCGGGATATGGCGCCGCCGCCAAGACCCGCGCGGACGAGGAAAAGAAGGTCATCGGCATGCGCCGCCGCATTGCCGAGAACATGGCCGCATCGAAACGCAACATCCCGCACTTCTCCTATGTCGAGGAATGCGACGTTACCGCGCTCGAGGAACTGCGCGCCCAGCTCAATGCCAATCGCGGCGACAAGCCGAAGCTGACCATCCTGCCGCTGCTGATTACCGCGATCTGCAAGACGTTGCCCGACTTCCCGATGATCAATGCGCGCTATGACGACGAAGCGGGCGTGGTCACGCGCCATGGAGCGGTGCATCTGGGCATGGCCGCGCAGACCGATGCGGGCCTGATGGTCCCGGTCATCAAGAATGCGCAGGCCAAAAACCTGTGGCAGCTCGCCAGCGAGATTTCTCGCCTGGCCGACGCAGCCCGTGCCGGCACTGCCAAGTCGGAAGAAATGCAGGGCGGTACGCTCACCGTCACCTCGCTCGGCCCGCTCGGCGGCGTGGCGACCACGCCGGTCATCAACCGGCCGGAAGTCGCCATTATCGGCCCGAACCGCATCATCGAGCGCCCGATGTATGTCACCGGCACCGACGGTGCGGAGCGGATCGAGAAGCGCAAGCTGATGAACATCTCGATCAGCTGCGATCACCGCGTGGTCGATGGCTGGGATGCGGCGAGCTTCGTTCAGGCGCTCAGGAAGCTGCTGGAAACCCCGGCGCTTATCCTC